>JAITNE010000044.1 GCA_031290635.1 Tannerella sp.
CTAATTTCTAATTTAATTTTGCATACATTTGCAAGCGTTTTAAGCACATTACATATTGATATGGACATTGAAAATCGTTTTATGGCAAGGTGCATCTTCCTTGCAGGACATGGCAGAGCTTGCACGGCGCCAAATCCAATGGTAGGCGCTGTTGTGGCGCTCGACGGGCAAATAATCGGCGAAGGTTTTCACCAGCGCCATGGCGGGGCGCACGCCGAAGTCAATGCTGTTGAAGCAGTCGCAGAGCCGTCGCAACTGCGTAAAGCCACGCTCTACGTCAACCTCGAACCATGCTCGCACTTCGGCAAGACCCCGCCCTGCACCGAACTGATCATCCGCACAGGCATCCCCAGAGTGATAGTAGCGACCGAAGACCCCTTTGCCGACACTGCCGGACGCGGTATCAATATCCTTCGACAGGCCGGCGTAGAAGTCCTCACGGGCATGATGCGAGCCGAAGCCGAAGAACTCAACCGCTATTTCCTCACCGCTCACCGCCTGCATCGACCTTATATCATCCTCAAATGGGCGCAAAGTCAGGACGGATTCATAGATAAACACCGGACGAATGCGCTGGAAAAGCCCGTCAAACTCTCATCCACGCTGACGCGCATGGAAGTGCACAAGCTGCGCTCCGAAGTGCAAGCTATCATGGTCGGCTCTAACACCGCGCTGCTTGACAATCCCTCGCTCGGTCTGCATCACTGGTCAGGCGAGGCGCCCCTGCGTGTCCTGACAGACCGCCGCAGACGGATTCCTTCCGATTACAGGATATTTAATAATGAAGCCGAAACTGTCGTCTTTCCGGAATATTTTTTGAAGGAAGACGTCGTTCCCCCGAAAAAAGCTGTCGTTCACACTATTTCGGATTCCGCTCCCTTGAAACCATCCTCTTCAACTTGTGAACCCCTTGAAACCATCCTCTCCACCCTGTACTCCCGCCATATCCACTCCCTGCTTGTAGAAGGCGGAGCGCAGTTGCACCGGTCTTTCATTGAAGCAGGACTTTGGGATGAAATAATCATCGAAACCGCACCTTTTTGTCTGCATGAAGGAGTGAAAGCAGCCCCCGCAGGAAACGTAAAAAAACTTAACAGTCAGAAGATACCGTTTTTCCCCAGAAACAACGAAAAGCAGGCGACAATAACGAAATACAGGCATTTTGATGAATCCTGCAGCATACACTAAAGAAGACGATACACTAAATTATTATAAAATTCAGGCGATATTACCGCAATGCCAAAAAAAATGCGTATTTTTGCCGTCTCAAAACTGAAAAATAAATGAGAAAAATAAATATTCAAACCTGGCTATCAGGATGTTTTCTGTTTCTTTTATCGTCATGTTTGGGCGATAATACGACCGACGTAGATGACTGGCTTCTGGGCAACGCGCAAATCGCAAGCTTCACCCTGTCGAACGACTCGATAGAGGGACTGTCAACCGTCGTTTTCACTATCGACCAGGTCAACAGCAAGATATTCAACCGCGATTCCATGCCCTTCGGCACGCGGGTGGACAGCTTCGACCACAAGGTGCTTTGTACGATTGCCTACGAGGTCGGCGCTTACGCAGTACTGATAGTGCCGTCAGCATCAGGCGATTCAATCTGGGACGTTACCGATTCGGTAGATATTTCACAGCCGCTTGTGATAACAATTTATCCCTACGACGGCGTTACAACCAAAACCTACGAGGTAAAACTGAATATCCATCAGGTCAATCCCGATTCAATGATATGGCAGCGCCAACCCGACCTGCCCGCAAGCGCAACCGCAGATGACCTGAAGGTTATTACCCGGAAGGATTCCTATTATATGTATGCTCACGACGGAGACGGATTCCATCTCTACCGGGCTGATACCGCAGCAATCACGGCGTGGACGGAGCTGTCGCCGCCCGACCTCCCCGCCAACGCCCTCATCTCGCAGATAATCGAATTTGAAAACCTGCTGTACCTTATCGACAATGACGGCAAACTGTATAGCTCTACCGACGGCCTGCAATGGACGGAAGTAACCGGTACTCCGAAACTCGTATCCCTGCTCGGCACAGTTCCCGACGGCGTTGCCCGCGAAGTATCCGTAATAGCAGCAACAGCGACCATCGACGGCTCTTTGCGCCACGTCGTCATGTCGAAAGACGGCCTGTGGACTGCCGGCGCATCCCTCGCAGCCTCATTCCCCATCAGCGGCTTTAGCTCCCTGAACTATGAAGCAATGTACTATCCACGCCTGATGGCCGTCGGAGGAAGAGACGCGCAAGGCGACCTGTCTGACAAAGCCTGGTCAACAATGGACGGACTCGCCTGGGCGCCGCTGAGTAACGAGAAACTCACATTCACACCCCGCGAAGGCGCATCGGTAGTAAAATATGACAACGACTTCTATCTGCTTGGCGGCTTCGACGCCGACGGACAGGCGTCCGGCGAGATTTACCATACCCATGACAGCGGCGTAACCTGGGTTCTCACTACGCATGAATTTCCGGAAGAATACTCTCGACGAGGCTTTGCTTCGGCGATAGTAAACCACGAAAATTATATACTGCTTTTCGGCGGAGAAGCAGCTCAAAGTACTTATTTCTTGAACGAACTGTGGCAAGGACGTATAAACCGCTTAGGATTCAAATAAAAGATGATGACTCTGTCATTTTTTCGGCTATCAGCGTTGCCCGTAGCGTTTTTATGGCTTGTGTCGCACTCGGCTAACGCTCAGGAATACCTCTACGAGATAGGCGGTATGCTTGGAGGAGCGTTCTACATGGGTGACGCCAACAAAACAACCCTCTTTGCCGACATGAACCCTGCCGCAAGCGCCATATTTCGCTATAACGCAAACTACAGGGTAGCATTTCGCGGCAATCTGGCATGGGCGCGAATCTCAGGCTCGACGGCAAGGACCGACAACGTCTTCCCCGACAACGCGCAGATAGCTTTCGAGCGTAACGTGATAGACCTCGGCGCACAGGCGGAGTTTAACTTCTTCCCCTACAGCGACATTCATAAGTACCTTTACACAAAGCGAATATCGCCTTACATCGCAGGAGGCTTCGGACTTTCGGCAGCGCCGGTTGACGGCGAAATGTTTTTCAGTCCGCACCTCTCGGCAGGCACGGGAGTAAAGTACAAGCTCAAGAACCGCCTCAACATCGGCGCAGAGCTGTCGGTACGCAAACTGTTTGGCGACGGACTTGACAATAAACTGCTGAACGACCCCTACGGCACAGGCAGCGACCTGCTGAAGAACCGCGACTGGTACGTGTGGATGAAAGTATTCATCACCTACGACTTCGGGCTTCGCGACTGCAATTGTAACAAGAAAGAGACAAAAGAAATATATTAAACTAAATATAATGTCGATAGAAGAAATAGATAAGAGCAAACTGCCGCAACATATTGCCATCATCATGGATGGGAACGGGCGCTGGGCTAAATCTCGCGGTGTAGAACGCTACGAGGGGCACAGCGAAGGCGTCGTTTCGGTACGTAAGGTCGTCGAAGCAGCAGTTGCTGTAGGGCTTCGATACCTGACGGTCTATACTTTTTCGACAGAAAACTGGAACCGACCCGAAGATGAAATACGCGCTCTGATGTCGCTTATGGTGGCTGCCATCCACCGCGAGACGCCTGACTTGATGCGTAATAACGTCCGGCTGACCACTATCGGCGACCTGTCGAGATTGCCTGACGAAGTGGCTACAACCTTGCAGGACTGCATCCGCCAAACTTCCGCCAACACAGGCACTACGCTGATACTGGCGCTCAGTTACTCCTCACGCTGGGAGCTTACCGAAGCTACGCGAAGGATAGCGGCTGAAGTTGCAGCAGGCACATTAGACGCAGGAAGCATTAACGAGCAACTGCTCTCGTCCTACCTGACGACCGGCAGCCTTCCTGACCCCGACTTGCTGATACGCACCGGCGGCGAAACGCGGATAAGTAACTTCCTGCTCTGGCAGCTGTCTTATGCGGAACTGTACTTCACCGACGCCTATTGGCCTGACTTCCGCGAAAGCGAGTTCTATGAAGCTATTAAAGTCTATCAGCGTCGAGAACGCCGTTATGGCATGACAAGCGAGCAATTAAACAAATTCTGATTAGAAGAGAAACAACTATATATGGACAAGAAAATACTGTTGATTATTACATTTTTATGCTTTTGCATCTACGGAAGTTCGCAAGGGACAGACACTGTGCGGCATACCATGCCGATTTCACAGGCGACAGACACTGCACGGCACATCGTGCCTTCGGCGGCGGATACGGCAAAGATCGCCGTAGAGGATTCGATACCCGCAGGCGAGATTCCTACTATCGAGTACACCTTCTCACAGAAGAAGTACAAGATAGAAAAGATCTACGTTACCGGCGCGACTAACTATGAGGACTATGTGCTGATAGGCTTTTCGGGGCTTGCGGTAGGCGATGTGGTTACAGTCCCCGGCGATGAGATTACGGAAGCCGTAAACCGCTTTTGGAAGCAGGGATTGTTCTCGGACGTCAAGATTCTGGCTCGACGCATGGTGGACGACAAGGTATGGCTCGAAATACAGCTCACGCCACGTCCGCGCATCTATGAAACAATCTTCAACGGAGTGAAGAAAGGCGAACGCACCGACCTCGAAGCCAAGCTCAACCTCCGCAAGGGACACCAGATAACGCCGCACATCATCGACCGCGCTAAAATACTTATCAAGAAATACTTTGAAGAAAAAGGCTTCAAGAACGTGGACATAGACGTAGTCGAGAAGCCAGTACCCGGCAAGGATGGCGAAGTAAGCGTCAACTTCAATATCGACAAGAACGAGAAGACTAAGATTGAAAAGATATACTTTAGCGGCAACTCGAAGCTGACGGACTTTCAGCTTCGCAAGGCGATGAAGAAGACCAATGAGAAGTTTAATCTGAAAGAACGGTTCAAGAACTCGTGGTTGGAGTTGTTCAGCACAAAGAAGTTTACCGCTATAGAATATGAGAACGACAAAAACAGCCTCATTGACAAATACAACGAGTTTGGATACCGCGACGCGGAAATTGTGTCGGACAGCGTTACTACATTCGACAAAAAGCACGTCAACATCTACCTGAATATCAGCGAAGGTCAACAGTATTTCCTGAAGGACATCAGCTTTGTCGGTAACACCAAGTACCCATCCTACGAACTTGAGAGAATACTTAACATGAAGCCCGGCGAGGTTTATAACCAGAAGAAACTGATGGAGCGCGTCAAAGATGACGAAGACGCGATGATTAACATTTATCAGAATACCGGCTACATGTTTTCGTATGCCGACCCTGTGGAGGTTGACATAACAGACGATTCGATAGCCCTTGAAATACGTATTTTTGAAGGCCCGCAGGCTACTATCAACAAGATTGTTATCAACGGTAACGACCGCCTGTATGAGGATATTATCCGTCGCGAACTGCGCACCAAACCCGGCGACCTCTACAGTCGTGAAGCGCTGATGCGTTCTCTGCGCGAACTGGCGCAGATGGGACATTTCGACCCCGAAAACATGAGACCTGATATAAATCCCAATCAGGAAAACGGAACTATCGACCTTATCTACAACCTGACTTCCAAGGCTAACGACCAGGTAGAGTTTTCGCTCGGCTGGGGACAAACGGGCGTGATAGGCAAATTAGGACTTAAATTCACTAACTTCTCAATGAGCAACCTGCTTAACGCCAAAAATATGAGAGGCATCATTCCTCAAGGCGAAGGGCAGACATTCAATATCAACGGACAGACCAATGCCTCGTATTATCAGGCATACAGCGTATCATTCCTCGACCCGTGGTTCGGCGGCAAGCGACCAAACTCACTTTCGCTCAGCGCGTACTTCTCGCGCTACACCGGCGTCAACAACCGCTACTACAGCCAAATGCAAAACGCTTACCTCAGCAGCATGTATAACAACTATTACAGCGGCTACGGCTACGGAAGCAGTTACGGCAGCAGCGGCTACGGCAGCAACTACAGTTACGAAAGCGCCTACGACAAAAACAAATACATGCAAATACTCGGCGTATCGGCAGGCTACGGCAAACGCCTCAACTGGCCTGACAACTATTTCAACTTTATGGCTACGTTGAACTATCAGGTGTATATGCTCCAGAACTGGTCGAGCACATATTATCTGGGAATTTCGGAGAACGGTAATTATAACGACGTCAACCTCGAACTCGCCCTGCAACGCAACTCTGCCGACAACCCTCTCTACACCCGTTCCGGCTCGACGTTCACGCTGACCGGCGCATTCACCCTGCCCTACTCTCTCTTCGACGGTAAAGACTACGCCAATATCACCTCCGAAGCCGAGAAATTCAAGTTTGTAGAATACTACAAAGTAACTTTCAAAGCCAAGACTTTCATTCCTCTGTTGCCGTTGCCGCCGAATTATGGAGGCGACGGTCCTCAACGCACGCCGGTAATGATGTCGCGCGTTGAAGTAGGCTGGATCGGCGACTACAACAAGAATAAGAAATCGCCCTTCGGCACATACTATGTAGGCGGCGACGGCATGACCGGCGGCTACTCCTACTATCAGGAAACAGTAGCCCTGCGCGGTTACGACAACGGCGCAATCGCTGGCAACAACCCTGCAATGTACTCGGCTCGCGCCTACTCGCGCCTCTCGCTCGAACTGCGCTATCCGCTAATCCTCGAACCCTCAAGCACTATCTACGGTCTGGTTTTTGCCGAAGCAGGCAACGCATGGAGCGCGATGGCTAACTACGACCCCTTCAACCTCAAACGTTCAGCCGGTTTCGGCGTCCGTATCTTCCTCCCGATGATAGGGTTGATGGGTATCGACTGGGGCTACGGCTTCGACAAGCCCTACGGCTCTACAACACGCAGCGGCGGTAATTTCCACTTTATACTCGGACAAGAATTTTAAACCCGTATAAACCAAATGTTAAATTTGCAGTCTAAATATTCGTAATCATTAAACACATATAAGTATGAAAAGAATTATTTTTTTTATGGTATTGTTTTGCTCGATGGCAATAACAATGGAAGCGCAGAAATTTGCGTTGATAGACATGGAATATATACTGAAAAATATTCCGGCTTATGAGATGACTAACGAACAGTTAAGTCAACTATCCGAGAAGTGGCAGGCTGAAGTAGAAAAACTACAGCAGGAAGCTCAAAACATGTACAAGGCCTTCCAAAGCGACCAGGTCTTCCTCTCCGCCGAGATGAAAACCAAACGCGAAGAAGAAGTCATCAGAAAAGAACAGGAAGCGCAAGACCTCAAGCGCAAGTACTTCGGCGCTGAGGGCGAACTCTACAAGAAACGCGAAGCGCTGATGAAACCCATTCAGGACGAAATCTACGAAGCCGTCAAAGCCATTTCCGAAGAGAAAGGCTATCAGATGGTCGTCGATAGAGCCTCCGCAATGAGCGTAATCTACGCCTCGCCCAAAATCGACATTAGCAACGAAGTTCTGTTGAAATTAGGTTATTCAAAATAATATGCCTATATTTGCAGGCTTTTAAAGCGAAATTTTTTAAACTCAAATTACATAATTAAGAAACGACATGAAAAAATTTATTGTATTTATCATGCTACTCCTCCCGCTGGGAATGGTAGCCCAAGAAGTGAAAATTGCTGTAGTGAAGACGAATGAAATCTTCAACATTATGCCCGAAGTTGCCGATATGGAGAGCAAAATGGCTGCTCATAAACAGCAATACCAACAAACGCAGAAAGTCATGCAGGACGAATATACCCGCAAGTATGCCGACCTGACTGCCCAAGGCGATACGCTGAACGTAAATATCCGTAATATGCGCCTGCAAGAAATACAGGATATCGCCACCCGCCTCGAAAACTTTGTACCAATGGCCACAGAAGATTTGGAGAAAAAGCAGGAAGAACTGCTCGCCCCCATTCAGGAGAAAGTCCAGAAAGCCATCAATGAAGTAGGCGAAGAAAACGGCTACACCTATATCATCAACCCCGGCGTGATGCTCTATATGGGACCATCGGCGGTTGATGCTACAGAGAAGGTGAAGGCTAAATTAGGACTGAAATAATTTTAGTTTCATCGGTATTAATGCCTATACCTGCAAAGGCATAGGCATTTTTCATTTTCGCACGACCCCCACCGACATGACAGCAATAGGAATCTTTGACTCGGGATACGGAGGACTGACTATCTTCAAAAAAATACTCGAACAACTGCCGGAATATGATTACATCTATCTCGGCGACAACGCCCGCGCACCCTACGGTACGCGCTCCTTCGAGATAGTCTATCAGTTCACGCGGCAAGCCGTCCTTCGACTCTTCAGCGAAGGCTGCCCGCTCGTCATACTTGCCTGCAATACAGCTTCGGCCAAGTCGCTGCGCACAATCCAGCAGAACGACATCCCGGCCTCCGACGACCCTTCGCGCCGAGTACTCGGAGTAATCCGGCCAACCGTCGAAGCGCTCGGCTCGATGTCGCACACCCGGCATATCGGCGTGATGGCTACCTCCGGTACTATCTCGTCGGAATCATACACGATGGAAATAGCCAAACTTTTCCCCGACATAACAGTCGTAGGCGAAGCCTGTCCGATGTGGGTGCCGCTCGTCGAAAACCTCGAACACGATAGCGAAGGAGCTGATTACTTCGTCCGTAAAAACATCTCACACCTCTTCGCCGCCGACCCGCTGATTGATACCATCGTGCCGGCATGTACACACTATCCGCTCCTGGAACCGAAAATACGCCAATATCTGCCCGAAGGCGTAGCGCTCTTCTCGCAAGGCGATTGCGTAGCTTCCGGTCTGCGCGACTACCTGCAAAGACATCCCGAAATGGACGCCCGTCTCTCGCGCAACTCCTCA
>JAITNE010000089.1 GCA_031290635.1 Tannerella sp.
AAAGGCAGATATACCTCGAAAGGCGCTACGGGCGACGGATAAACGTCCTGAATGTCGCCTGTGATGCTACCTCCGGCAAGTTCAAGTATCAGCAGGGCGGCACGTTTCAGCACATAAACGGTTTGATTGGGGTCAAGTCCGCGTTCAAAGCGGAAAGAGGCGTCGGTATTCAGGCCGAAGCGTCGCGCGGTCTTGCGTATCCAAGCAGGATGAAAGCAGGCTGATTCGAGGAAGACGTCGGTAGTCTGCTCGGTAACGCCGGAATCAAGTCCGCCAAAGACTCCGCCTATACACATCGCTTCTTCGGCGTTACAAATCATCAAGTCGTGGCTTGTAAGCGTGCGTTCGACGCCATCAAGCGTAACAAATCGTGTGCCTTCGGGTTTTGTTTCGACTATCACCTGATTGCCCTTTATTTTTGCCGCATCAAAGGCGTGTAAGGGCTGACCGAGTTCGTGCAATACGTAATTCGTAATGTCAACTATATTATTTATCGGACGTAATCCGATGGAAGTCAGGCGTTTCTTCATCCAATCGGGACTTTCGCCGACTTTTACTCCGCTAATGGTTACCCCTGAATAACGCAAACAGGCGTCAGAGTTCTTTACAGCAACAGAAATGGAAGGAGTTGAAGCAGTTAAAGACAAAAATTCTTCTACTGACGGCTTCTTTAATTTGCAGGGTTTACCGGCTTGTTGCAGATATGCGGCGAGGTCGCGGGCGACGCCGAAATGCGAAGTAGCATCCACGCGGTTAGGCGTAATATCGACTTCGAGGATATAATCGTTCTCAATCTTGTAGTATTCGCGGGCTGTTGTGCCGGTTTTGACTTCCGACGGCAGTACAATTATGCCCGCATGGTCTGTTCCTATGCCGATTTCGTCTTCGGCGCAAATCATGCCGAACGATTCTTCGCCGCGTATCTTGCTGCGTTTGATTTTTATCTCGTTATCGCCGTTATAGAGCGTTGTTCCGACGGTCGCGACGATAACTTTCCGACCGGCAGCCACGTTAGGCGCTCCGCAGACTATTCGCAGAGGCTCGCCACCGCCAATATCCACCGTAGTGAGGTGCAGATGGTCGGAGTTGGGATGCGCCTCGCAGGTCAGCACCTCGCCGACCAGAAGCCCTTCCAGACCGCCTTTGACTGCCTGTATTTCGTCCACCGAGCCGGTCTCAAGACCTATAGAAGTCAGTGCGGCGGCTACTTCGTCAGCGTTTAAGTCAAAAGACAAGTAATCCTTCAGCCAATTAAAAGATATATTCATATTACATTAATTAAGTTCTCTAAAAATGACCCGCAAAAGTAGTAAAATAATTTTATTTAAGTACCTTTGCGAACAAAAATTAAGAAGATAATGATACAAGTTCACAATAAAACAGCCATCGTATATCGAGAAAACGAGTTTAGTTACAGTCAGTTACTTCAATATAGCTCGTATTATGCAAACTATTTCAGCGCGATTAGAAACGGCAAGAAGTTACTGATATTTGCAGACAACTCACCACAGTGGGTGTTTGCATTTTTTGCTGCCATGAGGCTTGAAGTGATAGTTGTTCCCGTTGATATTCAATCAACTGTGAAAGAATTGGCATATATCCTCAAGGATTGCGAGCCGGAAATGATGTTTTGCACAGAGGCGAAAAAGTCGCTCGCTCAGAAGGCTATCGACAGCGTAGAAGGCTGTGATTGCGTGATTGTTACCGAGCCGCCGATAGACCCTGCTATCTTGGAAGCGCTTCCTGTTACTGAAATTCATATCCCCGACCCCGAACGCTTGCTCGTGATTGTCTATACTTCGGGCACAACCGGCACTCATAAAGGCGTGATGCTCAGCTACAAAAACATTCACTACAACACTTTCGCCGTTACGCATGACGTGCCTATCTTCCGCAAAGAGTGTAATGTGATGGTACTCTTGCCCTTAACTCACATTCTACCCTTATTGGGGACGGTGCTGATACCTCTCTACGCCGGCAATACGATATATATAGCCGAAGGATTGGGCGCGGAGGCTATCCTGAAGGTGCTCAACGATGGCAAAATCAATATTATCATCGGCGTTCCGCGTTTGTATGATACTCTTTCACAGGGCATTATGCGCAAAATCAACGCCCGTATTATCACGAAGATAATCTATCAACTTGTTAAACTCATCGGCATTCGCGCTGTTTCAAAGTTCGTCTTCAAGTCTGTTCATAAGACATTTGGGGGGCATTTGGAATTTCTGGTGTCGGGGGGAGCTTCGTTGCCGGACACTACCGCCAAGATTTTCAGAACGCTCGGTTTTTATATCCTTGAGGGTTATGGCATGACGGAGACTTCGCCCATGATTTCGTTTACCCGTCCGGGCAAGTGGAAAACAGGCTATGCCGGAGAGCCGCTCAACGGGATTGAAGTTATCTCTAATGAATTTCATGAAATTTGCGTCAGGGGCGATAATGTGATGAAGGGCTACTACAATCGTCCCGAAGAGACCGCCGAAATAATTCGCGACGGCTGGCTGCATACCGGAGATATTGGCTTTTTAAACAAAAACGGCATCAAAATCACCGGTCGCATCAAAGATATTATCGTTACGCCCAACGGCAAAAACATCAATCCCGAACTTGAGGAAGCCTCAATTATGGCGTTCTCGCCTTATATTACGGAGGCAGGCGTATTTGCGCAAAACGATGTGCTTCAAGCGATTATCATCCCCAAGATGGTTGCTTTAAGAGAGCTATCCGTCGAAAACCTCTATGAGTTTTTCAAGGATGAAATATCGAAATACAACAAGGAAACGCCTCCCTACAAGCGTATCAAACAGATACATATCGTTTCCGAAGAGCTTCCCAAAACAAGGGTTGGAAAAATACAGCGATTCAAACTGCCGTATTTGGCGGTCGGCAGAACGGCGGCTGACAACTCCGACAACTCCAAAACCGAAGACATTCCGGAAGCCGAAAGTCGTGTTTATAAATTACTTAAATCGTTTATCGAAGAAGAATTACATACGACCGCAAAGGCTAACGACCATTTCGAGATAGATCTGGCTATGGATTCGCTTAGTCGCGTGGCTCTGATAGCTTATATCGAAAGCGCTTTCGGGCTTGTGTTCAACGAAGAACAGATGGAAGAGCTGAACACGCTGCTGAAACTCACCCGTTATGTTGAAAAGCACAGCGCCGGTATCACCGAAAAAGAGATTTCGTGGAAAGAGATACTTTCGTCCTCCTTTGCGGCGATAAAACTGCCCAAAGCCGGTATGGTTCACCGCATTACGAACTGTTTAATCAAGATAATTCTGAATACGACCTATCGCTATCGCGGTCTGGGAGAGCAAAATATCCCCAAAGAGCCTTGCATCTTCGTTGCCAACCACAGTTCGGCTTTGGACGGGGTCATTATTACCGCCCGCATGAACCTCAAAACCGCTCAAAACACCTTTCTTTTTGCGAAGGAGAAGTATTGGAGAACATGGTTTGCACGGTTTATGGCAGGGAAAAACAATATTATCACGATGGATATCAACAAAAACCTGCGACAATCACTGCAACAGATGTCATACGTACTGCAACAGGGCAAAAACGTGATTATTTTCCCCGAAGGTACACGCTCGAAAACGCAAAATCTCAACCATTTTAAGGAGACATTCGCCATACTGAGCACCGAACTGAGAGTGCCCGTTGTGCCTGTGATAATCGAAGGTTCCGAGAAGGCGACGTTCCGGCCGGTCAAGATACCGCGCTTCTTCACCCGTATCAAAGTTGAGTTCCTGAAACCCGTTTATCCCGACGACAAACATACTGCGGGCAGCTTCCGCGATAAGATAGTAAGTATAATGCAAGGAAAGATTCTTGCAAGGTCGCAAGGAAAAGTTTTTTAAGTAAATAGTTGTGTTATAAAAATAATGCGTATCTTTACGGCCTCGTATAAAGCAAAATTAACATGAAAGGGAAAGAAACTTCACTTCATAGAGCGGTTTTA
>JAITNE010000115.1 GCA_031290635.1 Tannerella sp.
GCGTTTGAAGAAGCTATGAAGCAGGGTCAGTGGGACTTATCGAAGATTGATTATGAGGAATTGAAGAAATCGCAGGCTACGCTTGTCTTCGGGCAGATGAACGAGCCTCCCGGCGCCCGCGCATCGGTGGCGCTATCGGGACTGACAATGGCCGAATCGTTTCGCGACGAGGGCGAAGGCTCAAAGGACATACTTTTCTTTATCGACAATATTTTCCGCTTTACTCAGGCCGGCAGCGAGGTTTCGGCTTTGCTCGGACGTATGCCCTCGGCGGTGGGTTATCAGCCTACATTAGCTACCGAGATGGGTACTTTACAAGAGAGAATAACATCGACTAAGAACGGTTCAATAACCTCTGTGCAAGCCGTTTATGTGCCTGCCGACGACCTTACCGACCCAGCGCCGGCAACTACGTTTTCATACCTTGACGCTACGACGGTTTTGAGCCGCAAGATAACGGAGTTAGGCATCTATCCGGCTGTTGACCCGCTCGAATCGACGTCCCGCATCCTCGACCCCAATATCGTGGGCAAGGAACATTACGATACGGCGCAGCGAATCAAGCAAATCCTGCAGCGCAACAAGGAATTACAGGATATCATCTCGATACTTGGCATGGAAGAGTTGTCGGACGACGACCGTATGACGGTCAACCGCGCCCGCCGCGTGCAGAGGTTTCTCTCGCAGCCTTTCTTTGTTGCCGAACAGTTTACGGGCGTCGCGGGCGTGATGGTCTCAATCGAAGATACCATCAAGGGTTTCCGCATGATACTCGACGGCGAAGTGGACGAACTGCCCGAACAGGCTTTCCTCAACGTCGGTACGATAGAAGACGCGATAGAGAAAGCAAACAAGATACGAGGTCAAATGAAGTGATTATATGATAGATATGAAGATACTTTCGCCGACAGGAACGATATTCGACGGGACGGTTGCTCATGCTACTTTCCCCGGCGAGGCAGGCTCATTTTCCGTTTATTCGCTTCATGCGCCGCTTATCTCGACTCTGAAGCGAGGCGAAATAGTTTATTTCCCTGCAAATGCAACTACAGCCGCTTCCGCTTACGAAAGCGTTGTTATTGATAGCGGTTTTGTGGAGGTGCTTAACGACGTCCTAACCGTGTGTGTTGAACAATCAAAACAATTGCAGTTATGACAGTTATAATATCAAAGTTATCGCGAGTTGTTATCGCATGGATATTAGCTTTTGGCGTAGTAGAACTCGGTGTGATACGCTTCTTTTTTCCCTCGCACTTCACTCCTCTTCTCTTCCTTATCCTTCCTTATTTCTGTATTCTTGGGATCTTAATGTTGCTTATATTGCGACAAATTAAACGCCGCAAAATCCACCCCGGACGTGCAGTTGCAAGGTTGATGCTTTTCAATGTCAGCCAGATGCTACTCTCGGTCATGATAGTGATAGTGTATAGCTATTTTATTGATATTGAACGATATACTATGTTGTTAGCATTTAGTATCTTTTATATTTTCTTTATGGGAATAAAATTTTTTATAATCTATAATATTGACAGACGACATAAATTGACTAAAGAAAATGAAATGGAATATCATATTTAAATACATCGCTATAAGCCTGTTATTGACAGCGTTTGCGGTCAATCGGTCAACTGCGTCCGACGTTGTAGCCGGAGCCGACGCGCAACCTCAAGCTGCAAGCGACGACATTAAGATTAAAGATTTGATTTTCGAGCATATTGAAGATACTTATTGGTGGCATATTACGACTATCAACGAGCATCATCTATCTGTATATCTGCCTGTTATAGTAATATCTAAGACGAGCGGACTGAATGTTTTCATGTCGTCGCATCTGGAGCATAGCGAGGGATACAGAGGTTTCAGGATAGCCGAATCGGGCGATAATAAAGGCAAAATAGTAGAATTTGACGCGGCAGGCAGGGAGGTACGACCTATCGACTTGTCAATCACAAAGATTGCTTTTGCGTTGATTTTCAACTCAGTAGTAATGCTTTTGATATTTCTTTCGGCTGCCCGCTGGTATCGTCGTCATCCTCGACATGCCGCTCCCGGAGGTTTCACAGGAGCTATTGAGATGTTCGTAATGAGCGTCGAAGATGATATAATCAAGAAGTGTATCGGCAAAGATTATGCCCTCTACTCGCCGTATCTGCTGACCGCTTTCTTCTTTATTTTTATAAATAACATCATCGGATTGATACCGTTTTTCCCCGGTGGCGCTAACGTTACCGGCAATATCAGTATCACGCTTGTATTGGCTCTTTGTACTATGCTGGTGACGAATCTTACCGGTAAGCGCGAGTATTGGAAAGAGATTTTCTGGCCTCATGTGCCTTTATGGATGAAAGCGCCGATACCATTTATGCCGTTGATAGAGTTTTTTGGCGTCTTCTCGAAGCCTTTTGCACTGACTATCCGTCTGTTTGCCAACATCACCGCCGGCCACGCCATAGCTATCTCCCTGACCTGTATTATCTTCGTTACCGCCAAGATGGGTGTAGCGACACATACGGGAATGAGCGCCTTTGCTATCGTACTTGCTGTGTTTATGGGCTTGTTGGAGATTTTGGTGGCATATTTGCAAGCCTACGTCTTCACTATGCTCTCGGCTGTGTTTATCGGACTTGCGAGGGCAGAAACGCCACATCACGAAAAGAAAGGAAAGGAAAAACTTCTAACTTCTTAACTTCTTTAATTTCTAACTTCTAATTTATTTAACTTATATATATTAAAATTAAGAATTATGACTTTATTAAACATTTTGCTGCAAGCAGCAGCTAACTTGGGTAGTTTTGGAGCGCCTATCGGAGTAGGACTTGTCGTACTCGGCGCAGGTATCGGAATAGGTAAAATCGGCCAGAGCGCGATGGAAGCCATTGGCCGACAGCCGGAAGCGTCAAGCGACATCCGTATGTCGATGATTATCGCCGCCGCGTTAGTCGAAGGCGTAGCGCTGTTTGCCGTCGTTATTTGCCTTATGGCTCTCTAAAATAAGGTTGCCATGTCGCTATTAACACCAAGTTTCGGGCTATTGTTCTGGATGATAATATCCTTTGCCATAGTCTTCGGACTGCTGGCGAAGTTCGGCTTTCCGGTCATCACCAAATCGGTGAACGACCGCCGCGATTACATCACACAATCGCTGGCCAAAGCCGACGAAGCCAACCGTCTGTTGGAGAACGTCCGCCAAGAATCCGCGGGCATCATCGACGATGCCCGCCGCCACCAAGCCGACATCATTCGTCAGGCTACTGCGGAAGCCGTTCGTATAGTGCAAAAGGCTGATACTGACGCCGTTACTATAGGGCGACAGAAGCTGAACGAGGCCTTGCGTCTTATCGAGATGCAGAAGCAGAAATCTATCGGAGCTATCCGTGCCGAAGTCGCCGCGCTATCGGTCGATATAGCCGAGAAAATACTGCGCAGCCAACTCGCCGATAACGACGGACACGAGAAACTAATCGCCAAACTGCTCGATGAGATAGAAATGAATTGACATTATCCCAAATGAACGAAGGATTAGTTTCAAAGAGATACGCGAAGGCTTTGTATCGGCACGCAGAGGATTTAGGCGAGGAGACCTTGCTTTATCACCGCATGGAGATACTCGAAGCCTTGTTGCGTCGCGTGCCCGACTTCAAAGAGAGCATGAACTCGCCAATAATTGCCGACGCCGACAAACTCGCTCTGCTGCTGGGCGCTACAGGTAAAAACGCCGAGCAGTCGTACTTCGACTTTATTAAACTTGTTGTCGCTAACGAGCGGACGGAAGCACTGTTGATGATAACGCTCAGTTATCAGGAACTATACCGTCGGAAGAAGAACATAAGCCTCGTCAATCTCGTCTCAGCCTCGCAAATATCTGCGCCCGCTATCGCTCGCATACGTAGCATATCCGAGAACGTGACTAAGGGCAAGGTGGAGTTTTCGAACCATATAGACCCCTCTATCGACGGCGGTTTTATCTTTCAAATCAACGACTTGCGCATCGACGCTTCGGTACGCGGGCAACTCGACCATATAGC
>JAITNE010000170.1 GCA_031290635.1 Tannerella sp.
TTGAGAGTTGAGAATTGAGAATTGAGAATGAAATAAATAAATAAACAAATAAATTATGAAAGAGAATATTGTAAAGGAGAAATCGTATGCTTTCGCTTTGAGGGTGATAAAGGCATACAAATTTTTATCGAACGAACATCGCGAATTTGTTTTATCGAAACAAATGCTGCGTAGCGGAACATCCATAGGCGCACTGATAATGGAAGCCGAACACGCCCAATCGACCGCCGATTTCATCAACAAAATGAATATTGCGCTCAAGGAAGCCAATGAAACCGAATATTGGCTATCGCTATTAAAAGACAGCGACTATATGGACGAAAAGAGTTTTGTATCTATTCACCACGACTGCGATGAATTGATACGTTTATTGGTCAGTATTGTAAAAACTACTAAAGATAAACATGGAAGCAAAAAATAATTCTCAATTATCAATTCTCAATTCTCCATTGAGAGTAGCGATAGTTGACGACCACAAGTTAGTGGTTGAGGGTTTGGAGAAGCTTATCAACGAATCGGAGATAGCGCAAGTAAGCGGTAAGGCATATTCGGTTGCGGGATGTTGGCAGCTGTTGAAGGATGAGCCGCCGGAAGTTTTGTTGCTCGACATCAGTTTGCCCGACGGCAGCGGTATAGACCTGTGTCCGCAGATCAAAGCCCGTTACCCGTCAGTCAATATACTGATGCTGACAAGTTATTCCGACCATACCATCATTACGCACCTGCTGGGCAACGGCGCATCGGGTTACGTATTGAAGAATGCCATGCCTGAAGAAGTCATTGAAGGCATCAGCACGGTAGCCTCCGGCAAACAGTTCTTGTGCGAAGAAGTTGACCTGCTGCTGAAAAATCATATCAGTAAGCCATTGGAACTGACCCGTCGCGAGTGTGAATTGCTGCGATTGATAGTCGAAGATTGTTCAAACATCGAGATAGCCGATAAAATGTGTCTCGGCTATGAAACCATCAAAAGCTACCGCAAAAACCTGTATGTCAAACTAAATGCCCACAATACCGGACAGTTAGTAAAGAAAGCCTTGGCGCTGAAGTTGGTGTAAGAGGGGGCAATTCTCAATTTATTTTGTACCTTTGCGGCCTCAAAAATCAGTAAAAGTAAAAAGTATATGAGAAATAATTTGAGTTCGCTTATAACTCTGACGCGCATATCCGAGAAATATTATAAGCCTGAGAATGCGTATGATTACAGTGTGTTGACACGTTTTGAGAGGATTCCGACGCATATCCATGCGACAATGGATGAGGCTTCGCACGAAATTGCGAGCGAGATAGCTAATGAGATTCGCGAGAAACAGAAGGCAAAGAAGAAATTCGTGCTTGCTCTGCCCGGAGGTCGCTCGCCGCATCCTGTCTTTCAGCATCTGGTGAACATTCATGAGAACGAGAAACTGAGTTTCAAGAACGTAACAGTTTTTTTGTTGTATGAGTTCTTTCCGCTTGTCAACAGCGAGAACAGCAACCTCTATCACATCAAGGAAGCCTTCCTCAATCACGTTGACGTCCCCGAAAGCAATATATTTTATCCCGATGGCTTTATGAATAAGGAAGGCATCTATGATTTCTGTCGCTCTTACGAACAGCAAATCAAGACTGCGGGAGGCATCGACTATATGCTGCTCGGCATAGGTTTGGCGGGGACAATAGGCTTGAACAGCGCAGGCGCTACGATGAGTTCGCGTACGCATTTAGTGATGATGGACAACACTTCGCGCAAGGAAACGGCGCAGTTATTCAGTTCGATTGAGAATGTACCCGCAGGAGTTATCACAATGGGCATCGGCACTATCATGGAAGCGAAAAAGATCGTGCTTATATCCTGGGGTGAGAGCAAGGCTGGAATCATCAATAAGACTGTCGAAGGCTCGGTTTCGGATGCGCTGCCGGCTACCAGCCTGCAGTATCACGAGAATGCAAAAGTGGTTATCGACCTGTCGTCCGCCTACAATCTGACGCGCATCAGTCACCCGTGGTTAGTTACTAACTGCGAGTGGGACAACCAACTTATCCGCCGTGCGATAGTATGGCTCTGTCAGGTTACGCAGAAGCCCATCCTCAAACTAACTAACAAGGATTACAGCGAGAACGGACTTGCCGAGCTGTTGGCAACCTACGGTTCGGCATACATAGTGAACATCAACATATTTAATGATATACAGCATACTATCACCGGTTGGCCGGGAGGTAAGCCTAATGCTGATGACACTAACCGTCCGGAACGCGCTGAGCCTTTTCCTAAGAAAGTGATAATCTTCAGTCCGCATCCCGATGACGACGTGATTTCAATGGGAGGGACTTTCCGCCGCCTGTGCGACCAGAAACATGATGTGCACGTGGTTTACCAGACTTCCGGAAATATAGCCGTCGGCAATGAGGAAGTAGTGCGTTACTGCGAGTATCTGCGTGACGTCAGCAAGCAATATGCCCCTAAAGATAAGGAGGATAAATTACGGTTGAAGGCCGAGCAGATCATCCGTTATCTGCGTTACGAAAAGAAAGATGACAGTGCGCCAGAGCATCCCGACGTACTATTTATGAAAGGTACTATTCGACGCGAGGAGGCTCGTCATGCAAGTCGTTATTCAGGTATCAAGGATGAGAATATTCATTTCCTCGATCTTCCTTTCTACGAGACCGGTTTAGTGAAGAAGAATCCCCTGAGTGAGCAAGACGTAAAGATCATAAAAAGCCTGTTATTGAAAATCAAGCCTGACGAGATATTTGTTGCAGGCGACCTGGCCGATCCGCACGGAACTCACAAGGTATGCCTCGACGCTGCCCTGGCTGCCATCCACGAGTTCAGGAATCATGCGTGGATGAAGAAGTGCCGCGTTTGGATGTATCGCGGAGCGTGGGCGGAATGGGAGATGGATCATATAGAGATGGCTGTACCTATCAGTCCGGAAGAGTTAAGACACAAGCGCAACGCTATCCTCAAACATCAGTCGCAGGCGGAGAGCGCTCCATTCCTTGGCGACGACGAGCGGTTATTCTGGCAACGTGCAGAAGACCGTAACCGCGCGACTGCCGAATTATACAAGCAACTCGGATTGGCTTCCTACGAGGCTATAGAAGCTTTTGTCCGTTACAGACCGATAGAGTAGTGATGCTGAGATTCCTGAAAGATTGGATGCTGCCGATAGCAATGATTACAGGTGCGCTGAACCAAAGTTGGATCAGTCGCCTGTCTTTCATTACGCCCTATCTTATTTTTGTGATGTTGCTGTTGACGTTCTGCAAGATTTCAATCAAGGAGATACGTTTCCATCCGGCGCACTTACGGCTGTTAATCATTCAGCTGGCAGGCAGCATCGGCGTTTACTTTGCGATTTTGCCGTTTGATCCTGTTGCGGCGCAGGGCGCTATGCTGTGCATGATTACTCCTACAGCGACTGCGGCGGCTGTTATCACAGGAATGCTTGGAGGTAATGTAGGTTTCCTGACGGCGTATCTTTTATTTTGTAACGTGGCTGTAGCTATCGCGGCGCCGGTGTATTTTTCGTTGACGGGCGTTAATCCCGAGATGCCATTCCTTGTTTCTGTGTTTTACATTTGTCGGAAGGTGTTTCCGTTGCTTATACTTCCTTTGTTGCTGGCGCACTTGATAAACCTGTTGACGCCAAACGTCAGGCGGGTGATGCTTGCGGCGCCGCAGTTGACCTTTTATCTTTGGGCGGCGGCGTTGACCATAGTAACAGGCGTTACGGTCAATAAATTGGTCGAGAACCGGAGTGAGGATTACGGCACGGAAATCAGATTGCTGGTTGTGTCGCTGGTGTTGTGTTGCTTGCAGTTTTTTTGGGGTCGGCGCATTGGCAGGCGGTACGGCGATCCGGTTTCGGCGGGGCAAGGTCTGGGGCAGAAGAACACCATACTTGCTATTTGGATGGCGCAATCATACCTCAATCCCCTCACAGCTTTGGCGCCGGCCGGTTACATCCTGTGGCAAAACATCATAAATTCCTGGCAACTGTATAAGTTCAGAGCCAAATGAACCGAAAATGGTCGATAGCCCTTTACTGTTCGTGTCAAAGCTAAGTTTGTAATGAGTGTGTTATTGAATATTAATGGAATTTAATAATAACATATTCGAGAAACACTACCTTCGCTAATTATCCATTCTAATACCGTTAAACACACATCTCCCTTTTTGTACATCATAAAAAAAATTAATTTTATTGAGATACATTTGGTGGTCTCGAATAAAATACGTACCTTTGCACTCGAAAATGAAAAGAAAACGTTTACAAGTGTATTTTGCTTCGACTACTACGGAGGTTCTTCAACGGAAACTCTTTGTCGCAAGGAAAGCATACACATCCGGAGGCCTGCAAAGCATGTTTTGACAACGGCTCAGGCTAAGCAGAGGTCGCTACAGCATTTTAGATGACTGCTACGACACAGTGCAGACAGGCACATCAGAGATGCTACATTCTCTTACGAGCCTTGCAATCGGATCTTATTTATTTACTAACAGGTGGTTAAGCTCAGCGCATGATCATTTACTGTTTACTTCCACACGTCTGTCATACAGGCGCAGGAAACGTTTTTGTTTTGTCGCCTCCGGCAAGTCGGACGAGCTTGGGGATCAATCGGCAGTTGAGTGTAGTCGTCCGGTGTATTTGAAATGAAATTTTTAATTAATAGATATATGATGAATTTTAGTTTAACAAAAAAACAAAAAATGAAGATGAAGACAATTCTTAGAAAAATGATTTTTTCTCTTTTAGGCTTGATATGTATGCAAGCAAACATGATTTCGGCGCAGGGTAATATGGCGTCCGATACTTCCGGAAAGGAGTTTTACGTGTCGTGCTTGCGACCGTCAGGAGTAAAAACAGTTACGCTGCAACTAAAAGTCGTGGTCACTAAGCCCACAACAATTACGGCTCGGTACAATGCGAGGTCAGGGCGGTTTTGGAACAGTTGGGACAATACACTCGTGCAGCCCGGCGTCTATACCGAAGATATGCCTTATGATGATGCAGTGAACGATGCTGCGGAAACAGGTTTAAAGAGTTTGACGCTGACGTCATCCGAGGATATTTCGGTTTACATGATTAAGTCCGAGAATGAAAGCGCCTACACAACAGTTGTACTGCCTGTAACCGTGAGTGATATGGAGCATAATCTTACGAAAGGTGATGATAACTTACCGGGAGGATCGGAATATGCTGTTTTATCCGATGACGACAATACAGTTACTTTGACCTCAACCGACAGAGATTATATCTACATCGGTTCAGACAAGACTAAAAGGTCGATTATGAAGTCATCCGGTACAGGTACTGTCATAAAATCGAATGATGATAAAGTAACTACCTTTATCAATCAGCCTCTAAATATAAATGTCCTTGAAAACGACAAGATTGTGTATCCAAACTCATCTTTAGGACGTGATTTTTGGGTTTCATTCGGCATAAACAAGGCATATACCTATAAAGAGGCAGCTATTTTGGTAAAAATCATTGCTAAAGAGACTGCTACGGTCAAGTTGAACTTCACAAATACGAGTACATCGGTTACAAGCACACAGATAACAGCCGGACAAATTTATACGCTCACGTTGAGCGAAGCGCAGAAGCAGGCGGTTTATGCTACGTCTGCCAACGAGACCTCCGACAAGTCCCTGCATATTGAATCCGACGGCGACGTTGCTGTGTACGTCATTAATTATTATTCAGGTTCGACTGACGCCACGAATGTATTGCCCACAACTTCTTTGGGAAAGGATTACTATCACGTGTCATACAGCTCAAACAGTGCAAATAATGAGAACATGGACGGTATGGTGATTGTGGCTACCGAAGATAACACTGTCCTCGACGTTAACGGCGCTACGGTTAATTTGAGCAAGGGTCAAGTCTATTACAAATCGGCTGCGGACATGACCGGGCAGCATATCATCTCAAACAATCCGGTCGCACATTTTGTTTCGCATCATGGTGCGCATGTGCCTTACAACGCAACTTTTAACAAGCCTAACATGCTCTTCCAGCAGATGATGCCGGTTGACAGTTGGGGCAGTGAGTTCTTTGTGCCGGTAAGCGCACAGACCGAAGCACGCATCAGAGTGCTTGCTTCAAAGGACGGAACTGTTATTCAACAGACCGGCGGCTCTGTAGTAGCCAACTCATTGACTTTGAATGCCGGCGAGTACGTCGAGTTATTAGTTTTAACTACTTCGGGATGCTTTATCACCTCAAACTATCCGGTCGCAGTTTGTTCTTACTTGCAATCTTGCCGCAATACACAGTCCGCAAACATCACCGGAGCGCCGTCTGCAGTATGGATGCCTTCGCTGAAGCAAGTTTCGGACACTATCCAGATAACTCCATTCAACGAAAAATATACGGCAAACTATGCCATGGTTGTTGTTCCTACAAAAACAAAATTAGATACAAAAGTCTCCATCGCCGGAGGCGATTTTTTAAGTCTTGCCAATGGCACATGGTATGACAATGCCGACGCAGGATATTCATATTTTAATCTGCCTGCAAGCGGAGCTTACAACTACAAGATTACGAATCCCGCAGGCCTGTCGGTCATTGTTTACGGAATTTCCTCGACCGACTCTTACTGTTACCTTGCCGGAATTCCGTTTGACGCCGAGAAATGCTCGAGTGCAGTTACTCTCACATCATCTCCAAAGCATGGCGTAGCGGTTACTCAGCCCGACAATACTGTTTTATACACTCCACAGACAGGCTGGCTGGGCATGGACAGTTTGAGATACGTTGTAGATAACTGCAATGTCGAGGATTCTGCTTCGATATACATTATCACGACGGATAAACCGGATAATATTGCAGAATCTACATGCTTCACGCAGCCTGTCAAGTCTGCATGGGACATAGAGCGTAAAGCCGTCAGTGAAGCGCCGGTATATTCCCTGGCTACTCCTTTAGTCGGCGACGTTGACGGCGACGGCAAGATTGAGGTTGTAACGATGGGCGCTAACGTATCATCTCTCAACACTTGTGCCGAAAACATCTTGATATTCGACGATGATTTAAAGCTGAAATATACTATATCTACGCCGCTGTTGCCGTCTTATTCGACGAGCTTCCTGTTGGCCGACGTGGACAGGGACGGATTTTCGGAAATCATTGCTACATTGACGAATCAACATCTTATATGTTATACTTTCGTCAACGGACAGTGGCAGGAAAAGTGGCAATCCGATAATACATTCAATATACTGCCTAATTCAGCGGGTTTTTTTCCGAGTTTAGTGATTGCCGACATAAATCATGATGGTCATCCCGAAGTTATGGCGGCGGACAAGATTTTCGACGCTGAAACAGGATTTGAGGTTGCCGCACTGCCTGCCGGAGGGCGCGGATATTTGCCGATAGGCAATGCTGAGACGTATATGCCCGTATTTGCAGACATCAACGGCGATGGAACTCTGGAGGCAGTCGCCGGAAACACTGTTTATTCGATTAACATCACCGACCGAACCGACCCAACTAAAAATTCGGTCTCTATCCTTGCGCAGATGAAAAGCTCAGGATTTCCTGACGGGTTCACATCCGTAGCCGACATAGACTGCGATGGCGATTTGGACGTTATCGTAACGGGTGAAGGCACTGCCGCAAACACAGCTATGATGTACGTCTGGGACGGAGCTACTGCAACGCAAATAGGCAATACTGTTACCGTTACCAGCGCCACAAACCATATTTCACGCGCTACAATCGGCGACATCAACGGTGATAAAAAGCCGGATATTGCTTTCGCATACACTAACGGTCTCCGTACAATGTCTTTTGACGGCACGACCTTCACTACCATACGCGACCTGATTACGAATGACGGTTCAGGCTCTACGTCGCTGATTATGTTCGACTTTAATCAGGATGGCGAGGTAGAGTTAGTCTTCCGCGACGCCCTGAAATTGCGTATCTACAACAAGAACGGCAATGTCATAAACGAGTTTGACTGCGGATCGGACACTCACACCGAGTATCCCGTAGTTGTTGACCTTAACCGCGACGGGCACGCCGAGATACTTGTTTCAGGAAAAATCGACGGCTACAGCAATATCCGCATACTCTCTTACGGAGC
>JAITNE010000157.1 GCA_031290635.1 Tannerella sp.
AGCAAGAACTATCTGACTGAAACCTGTCTCATGCAGAAATCTAACTTTCTCGACCGTGCAATTATCCGTCTGAGTGCTGGCATGAAGCGGCACAGGCGGTATGTCAAGCCGAGTTATTCCCATGTCCTGAATTATCACAGCATCCGCTCCGGCGTCATAGACCTGTCTGATAATCAACTCGGCGCTCTTCAGTTCATCATCCTTAAGTATAGTGTTGAGCGCAACATAAACCCGCGCGTCATAGAGGTGAGCATAGTCGCACAGAGCGCGGATATCATCAACCGAGCAAGCCGCCGCTGCACGGGCGCTAAAACGCGGCGCACCTATATAGACAGCGTCAGCGCCGTGTCGTACAGCCTCCAAGCCGCATGTCAAATCCTTAGCCGGAGCAAGCAATTCTATCGAATGTGCCTTTATCATCCAAATATAAAATTGAGGGGGAGATTGAGGGAGTAACTTCTATAACTTCTTATAAGTTTCCGATATTCTTTATATCTTCTATCACAAACGGCGTTTCTTGATATACATAATAATTAAGCCAATTAGTAAACAGCAGGTTTGCATGACCTCGCCAGCGCACTACCGGCTCTTTAGCAGGGTCGTTATCGCGATAATAATTATCAGGTATATTGATAGGCAAACCTTTCTCCAAGTCGCGCACATACTCGTCGTGAAGCGTGCGGGGCGAATACTCCGAATGACCTGTTATAAAAATCTCCCTGCCGCCACGCGCCATCACTAAATGAACTCCTGCTATCTCGCTCTCCGAAAGCAAAGTCAAGCCTTCGCGTGAAACAATATCTTCGCGGCGTATCTCGGTATGCCTGCTGTGAGGCACGTAAAACTCATCATCAAAACCCCTGAAAATAGGCTGGAACGGGTCATTTTTAGTATGCTTGAAAACGCCGAACTTCTTAGCCGGCAAGTCATATTTAGGAACTCCAAAGAAATGATACAGTCCGGCCTGCGCCGCCCAGCAGATATACAGCGTCGAAGTAACATGAGTAGATGCCCAGTCGAATATTCCCCTTAGCTCATCCCAATAGGTAACTTCCTCAAACGGAATCTGTTCCACAGGAGCGCCGGTAATTATCATGCCGTCATAATATTCATTGCGTATAATATCAAAATCGCGATAGAACTGCTGCATGTGCTCTACCGGCGTGTTTTTCGACTGATGACCCTTTATTTTCATAAAATCAAGCTCTACCTGCAAGGGCGAGTTGCTGAGCAGACGTATCAGGTCGGTCTCGGTCGTTATTTTCAAGGGCATAAGGTTTAAAACCACGACACGCAACGGACGAATATCCTGCGTCGAAGCACGCAGCGAATCCATCACAAAGATATACTCCTTCTTGAGTAAATCTATCGCCGGCAAATTTTTCTGAAGAGTAAGAGGCATAGATTATTTCCTTTGCAGGATTTGTAACAAATTGCCTTCGGGGTCGTTGAAGTTACGAATGCGACCGCCACCGGCTGCCAAAAACTCCTCGCCTAACCATTTGACGCCTTTAGCTTCCAGCGACGCCATCGCCTTATCCATATCGCCGACGCGCAAGGCTAAATGCGACCAGCCGGGTGTATTGACCGTCCTGTCGGGTCTCAGCGTCTCGTCTTTCGGCATAACCTCAATATAAGTGCCGTCGGGCGCTTCGATGATATATACCGGTTTGTCGGTCTGCGCAAAAACCTTGTAGCCAAGCGCCTCGCAGTACCACTTTGTTAAACTCTCTACATCATCCGCAGCAATCGCAGGATGGTCTATTCCTAAAAATACTTCTCTCATATATTGTTTAAATTAATTCATTTTTTGAGTAGCGCGTCGATTTTCTCGCACATCGTCTTAAACTCTTTCTCGTCATACAATCGCGTGAGCATCACTATCCGTCCTTCGCCGTCAATAATGACATTTCTGGTGATACCGGCCTCCCTGTCAGCGTACAGCGCAAACACGTCGGCGCCCGGATCGAGAGCCATAGGATAGCTTATACCCGTCTTCTTGCCGAACTCGACGACCTTTTCAAGCGGCTCGTCGCGGTCGATACCCATCAGGCAAAATTTTGGGTTATTCTTGTATTTCTTCCAGATATCGCTCTCGATAAACGGCATCTCTTTGCGGCACACTACGCACCAGCTCGCTGTAAACTGCAGCATAACGATTTTGCCGCGCATCTCCGAGAGTTTGAAGGTCTTGCCCGTCGTTGTCTGCACCGTAAAATCAGGCGCCTCATCACCGACCTTGACGATATAACCGCGCTCGTCTTCTACTGTACTACTCGTCAGCGAAAAACCCAGAGCTACTATCGCCATCTTCCAAAAACTGTTTTTTACTTTCATAATTATTTTCATTTTAGAACGACAAAAGTACGAAGAAATTTTGAATTTTGAATGATTATACCTACCTTTGCGCGATTTTTAAACACGATTTACTATGACAAATGATGATTATTTGAAGATTTCAGCACACTTTGCGCTCGACGAAAGCGTTGTCGAGGCCTCGCCTTTCGGTAACGGACATATCAACGATACCCTGAAGGTAACGACCGCTTCGGGGCTGGACAAATATGTGCTGCAGCGTATTAACCACCACATATTTACAAACGTAGATATGTTGCAGGATAACATCCACACGGTTACTTCGCATATCAGACGGAAACTTTCCGAACGGGGTGAAGCGGATATCGACCGTAAAGCGCTGACTTTCTTGCCTGCCAAGGACGGTAAGCGTTATTATTTCGATGGCGAAAACTATTGGCGCATGAGCCTGATGATACCCGATAGCAAGAGCCTCGAAGAGGTAACGCCCGCACTGTCGTATGAAGCGGGCAAGGCTTTCGGCGAGTTTCAGTCGATGCTGGCTGATATTCCCGAAGGGACGCTGGGCGAAACTATCCCCGACTTTCATAATATGGAGTTTCGCCTCAAGCAGTTTCATGACGCTATCAAGGCGGATGCGGCGGGTCGTCTCCGTGCCGTCAAAAGCCTTGTTGAAGAGATTGAAAAACGCGCTAAAGCGATGTGCATTCAGGAAGAACTGTATCGCGAGGGCAAACTGCGCAAGCGTATCAACCACTGCGATACGAAGGTCAACAACATACTGTTTGACGTAGTGAGCGACAAAGTTCTGTGCGTCATCGATCTTGATACCGTCATGCCCGGCTTTGTGCTGTCGGATATAGGCGACTTTATCCGTACCGGAGCTAACACCGGAGCCGAAGACGATCCCGACCTCGACCGTATAGGCGTCAATCTGGATATTTTCAAGTCCTATGCAAGCGGTTATATGGAATCGGCACGCTCCTTTCTCACTCCTTTGGAAATAAGTCTGTTGCCCTACGGAGGCCGGTTGCTGACCTATATGCAGACCGTGCGTTTCCTGACGGATTATATCAACGGCGACACATATTACAAGATCCATCATCCCGAACATAACCTGCAACGAACACGTGCGCAGTTAAAACTGTTGCAAAGCCTCGAACAACATGCAGAAGAAATGGACAGGTTTCTGAAGTAGCGGGGGTTTTATGGAAAATTTAGCTGCTTACATATCAATAGATCCCGAAA
>JAITNE010000223.1 GCA_031290635.1 Tannerella sp.
TGAAAACGGATTAACTCTTATCGAAAAATGGTTGCGAAATAAAAATACAATAGAATTTATTGGCATTTGGGAAGAAATGTATAACCCGAATTTTAATTCCCCCGAATTCGAGGGAATTAGAAATGCTGCCGGACTAAGAATTTAACAATAGAGTTTAATAAATGAATACTATAATAACTAATGCCATAGTTCGGGCGTTGCGACAATGACCGCACTATAAAAGTAATTTAATAAAAAATTTTTTTAATGAAAGGGGGGAATCGAGTAGTGAAACGCTCGATTCCCCATCCTTTTTTAGGCCCACGTCATTGATTATTTTGTCCACTAATTACACGAATTGCACGAATCAGATTGCTTCGTACCTCTGGGGGACGATACCGGAGACCATCATCGCGTGTCGCACATCAATATGTTAATTCTGCCAATCCTGTAATTCTGTGAATACATCATCGCGTGCCCCATTCTCAATTCTCAATTCTCAATTCTCAATTCATTTCATCCACGACATCACATAATCTTTCTCGATCTTAAACGACGCCGGATACCTTTTACCCGTATAGCTTTCCTGCAGCATGAAATCACCATTCCTGTCGTCGAAAGACGGCGAGGGGAGAATCTTCAGCTGCTTGATAAAGTTGACCTGCTGTTGACCTAAAGCTTTGAAGAAAGTTTCCTTCGCACACCAAAACAAAGTAGCTATCACACCCGGATTATTACCGTACAGGTCGAGCATCGACAGTTCCTCCTCGTCGAGAAACCTGCTGCGCAACTTGAAAGCCCGCTCCGAGTGATACTCAATATCAATCCCCGTGCGTTGAAACAAGTCCAGCACTACCGCCGCATATCCCCTGGTATGCGAGATACTGATGTGATAGTCGCTGTCGGCCAACAACGGCGAACCGTCGGACATGTAATATATCTCCGTACGCTCGCCCAGCAGAGCGTCCGTCAGACAACGCACCGCCAACCACTCCCTGCGACGACTTTCCGAACGAATCGTCATCGTAACACGACGTATAATCTCGTCATCACGGAAGTGCTCAAGTAAGCGCTCGGTCGATTCGTCAATCTTCCAGACCCCGCGCAAAGGCAAAATATTTCTCTCAATTAAAGCCATAATTCCATCTAAAAGTTTGAAGTAATTGAAAAGCATCGCCGACTATATAGTCCGTAACCGGTCGTACAGAGTCCGTTTCGACCCTGTTTTCATAGTACAGAGCGCCACGGAAGAAATTCTCTGCGCTGTCGGTAACCATAAACTGTACCGGCGACGGCGTATCTCCTTCGACGGCGTAGAGGACGGCATGAACCTTGTGTACATCGTCCGAAAAAAGATATGTCATGACCTTGCCGCCCTTCTCTGACGCCGCCTTGGTGATACGTCTGCAATCATCGCTGTAAGATTCGAGCCGTGCCGGAGTTATGCGGTGATAGGAGCAGTAAATCCTGGCGTTGAACGAGGGATAAACTATGTTCAGATAGCCGGAAGCGCTGTCGGTCGTCGGCAACTCAATCTCCGCCAGACTCGACGCTTCAAAGCTGTACGGCATGTCCCTCTCGTTGAACATCCGGTATGCAGCTCTCGGCAGATCTATTCGCAGCAACCCAACCGGCTTGGGAGTGTAAGTCTGACGGCAAGAACCGAACAAGACAAGCATGACAAGTATCATAAGAAGCAGTCTGGTCATTTCTTTTGGGTGATGATGATGATACTGAATTTCACTTTAAGCACACGTCTATCATCGGCTTCAAGAATCCTGAATCGATAGTTGCGATAGTCAATCACATCTCGTCGCATCGGCAGAGTACCCTTGATGGCGAGCAGCAAACCTGTAAGCGTTTCGGCCTCGTCGGTAAGCTCGCCGAAGTCAGCCGACGGAACACCCGTCTCGCGGAAGAAATCATTCAACTGAGTCTTACCCTCGAAGATATACGAGCCGTCGGGCAGCGTCATAAAAGAATCCACATCCTCGTCATACTCATCGGCAATATCGCCAATAATTTCTTCGACGATGTCCTCCATCGTAACCAGACCCGAAGTACATCCGAACTCATCTACCACGATAGCAATATGAGTCTTGTTAGCCCTGAGTTCATTAAGCAGATCATAAATCTTCTTCGACTCCGGAACATAAAACGGCTGCCGTATCAGCGACTGCCACTCGAACGCCTCCCGTCCGCTCAACGCCGGAATAATATCCTTGGCAAACAGCACCCCGCGAATATTATCTTCACTCCTCTGATAGACCGGAATCCGCGAGTAACCCGAATCAACAATCATGCTGATGACCTCCTTGATGTCGCTCTTAACGTCCAGCGCTTCAATATCGGTACGCGGCGTCATAATCTCGTTAGCCTTCTTGTTGTAGAAGTGGATGATTTCGTCCAGCATCTCCTGCTCTTCATAGACGTCGCCGGGCGCTTCGCCGTCGAGAGGAGTCTTGCCCTTGCGCGACTCCTCATCACTCTCGACCGGTATGCCCGACAGATGTACAAACGGCGTACCTATCCGCACCACAAACCTCAACAGCGGCGCAAGCGTGCGGGCAACAGTCAGCTTGTGATTACGGAAAATCTTCGGCTCAATACCGTAGAAGACCGTCCACAACGCCGCAGCTACAACCACAGCGATGACAAAAACTATCCACCCCGGCTCGAAACTCCCCGACGCTATCGGCGCATAGATACACAGAGCCTCCACCACCAGCAACAGCGCCGAACAGATAACATTGCAAGCCGCCTTCATCAACCTCAGATGGTCGGTCATCCACACAATATGCCGGTCGCGTGCCGAAGCGCTTTCCTCCACCCTCGACATATCCTCCTGCGAGAGCGATGAAACAGCATTCTCGGCAGCAGCCAGCAGCGTGGCGAACCCCAAAACCAAAACCAGCAGACACAGCGCCGCTACTACAACCTCTGCGTTCATCAGAAGGGCAAATCATCAGCCGGCGTCGGAGGAGGCGGCACATCAACGACAGGCGCTGCGACGGGAGTTTCTTTACTTTCAGTCCCTTCCGGACGACGGTCGAGGCTGTAAAACTCTACCCGCTCGGCATAGATCTCGGTAGTATAGCGCTTCACGTTCTCCTTGTCGAGATAATCACGATAGCGAATCTTGCCTTCGACATACAGTCCGGAGCCTTTCTTGACGTACTTCTCGACGAACTGCGCGTGTTGCTTCCAAGCCGCGATGTTGTGCCACTCGGTACGGTCGGGAACTTCCGTGCCGTCAACTTTTTTGTAACCACGTTCGCTGGTAGCCAGCGAAAAGCGGGCAACGCATTGTCCCGACTCAAAATAATGAACGTCAGGGTCTTTACCGACGTTTCCAATAAGAATAACCTTGTTTAATGACATAATCTATATGTTGTTTAGTGAAAAATAGAGGTACAAACGTAGTTATATTTTCCGTGAAAAAAAAATTTTATCGATGATTTCGCAAAAAAAACTCCGATTTTTTTTTCATTGTCAAAGAAATGTTGTATCTTTGCAGCCTGAAAATGAAAGTAATATTCACTTAATAAATAGTTTTATATGACAAAAGCAGAACTAATCAGCTCTATTTCGAAGAGCACAGGTATTGAAAAAGCGACCGTAACGGCCGTAGTAGCATCATATTTCGATGCAGTCAAATTATCGCTGGTAGAAGGCGAGAATGTTTACTTACGCAGCTTCGGCAGCTTCATCATCAAGACGAGAGCCGCGAAGAAAGCCCGTAACATCTCGAAGAATACGACGATAACAATTCCGGAGCATACAATTCCGGCCTTCAAACCGTCGAAGGTCTTTGTATCAGCCGTATCAAATGCGAATGGCAAGAAAGCCAAGAACAAGAAGAAAAAGTAATCACTTAATTGTAAAATGTTATGCCAAGCGGGAAAAAAAGAAAGAGACACAAGATGTCAACGCACAAGCGGAAGAAAAGACTTAAAAAGAATCGGCATAAGAAGAAATAAGCCGGTTTGATGAAAGGAACAGAAGAACAAGCTTAGTAGAACGCACACTCAAGTTTGTTCTTTTGCTTATTAATCCAAACTAACAACGTGATGACGTGGTAAGTGATATAATAGTTGATGTAACAGCCAAAGAGGTTTCTATCGCTGTTCTTGAAGATAACGTGCTCGTTGAGTTCCACCGGGAAACCCGCAACGAATCATACGCTGTGGGCGATATCTATCTGGGTAAGGTCAAAAAACTCCTGCCCGGACTCAATGCGGCCTTTATCGACGTAGGTTACAAGAAGGAAGGATTCCTTCATTATCAAGACCTGGGTCCTAACTTCAATACAACACATAAGTACCTCAAGCGAATAATGTCGGGCGACAAGAAAGCGCCTCCCTTCTCCAAACTCTCCATCCTGCCCGAACTTGAAAAAGAAGGCAAGATAGTAGATGTTCTGGCTCAAGGCGACGCCGTGCTTGTACAGATAGCCAAAGAGCCTATCTCAACGAAAGGCCCCCGACTGACAACCGAGCTTTCGCTAGCCGGACGCAATCTCGTGATGATGCCGTTTTCGGACAAAGTTTCCATCTCAGGCAAAATCAAATCAAACGAAGAACGCGCCCGTCTGCGACAACTCATACAAAGCGTACGTCCGAAAAATTTCGGCGTCATAGTGCGCACTTCAGCCGAAGGCAAGCGCGTGGCAGAGCTTGACCACGAACTGCGTACCCTGCAAAAACGCTTTGACGACAATGTGCCCAGACTGCCCAAGGCCAAACTCCCATCTCTCTTCTTTGAAGAGACCTCCAGAATAGTCGCACTCCTGCGCGACGTCCTTAATCCTACGTTCGAAAACATCCTTATCAACGACAAGGACTTCTTCGCCAATGTACTTGATTACGTAACGCTCATATCGCCCGAACAAAAGAATATAGTAAAGCTATATAGCGGCGAACAGCCCATCTTCGACCATTACAACGTTACGCGACAGATCAAGCAATCGCTCGCCCGTACCGTAACATTCAAAAGCGGAGCTTACCTGATTATCGAGCACACCGAAGCTATGCACGTAGTTGACGTCAACAGCGGTAACCGCCTGAACAAGAACAAAGACAGCGAGCCGGAAGAGAACTCACTCAACGTGAACCTCGCCGCCGCTAACGAAATAGCGCGTCAACTAAGGTTGAGAGATATGGGCGGTATCATCGTGATAGATTATATCGATATGGGCGAGCAGGCTAACAGGCAGAAACTGCACGAATACATGTCGGAGATGATGAAAAAAGATCGCGCCCGGCATAATATTCTACCTCTAAGCAAATTCGGGCTTATGCAGATAACCCGCCAGAGAGTAAGGCCAATCCTCGACGTCGAGACGTCCGAGAAGTGCCCTACATGTCTGGGTACGGGACATTCCAAGCCCTCAATCCTCTTCACCGAAACGCTCGAAGAGAAGCTCGAGATGCTTACAAAGAAGTTGAGCATGAAGAAATTTCGTCTGCACGTTCACCCCTACGTGTATGCTTACGTTACCAAAGGGTGGATATCGATACTTCGCAAGTGGAAGCTTCGCTACAGCACGGGGATGAAGGTCGTAGCCGACCAGAGTCTCGGATTCCTCGAATACAAGTTCTACGACGCCGAAAAGAACGAGTTTGAGGTCAACGACAAGATAGAACTTAAATAACAGGTCATGAAATTTTTAATCTTCTTATTAATGTTCAGTATGGCTATGACGGCTCAAGACGAGATACGTCTGTTCAAGGGCGCTGCTCCGGGCGAGAAGGCTACCTTGCCGGATGAAGCTATAGACAGCTCCGGCGGCAAGGTAGCGGGCGAGACCGTACAGCGTATGGCCAACGTCAGCAATCCTTCCATCACGGTTTATCAGCCGGTGGAAGAGCTTGCTACCGGCACTGCCATGATAGTATGTCCGGGTGGAGGCTACAATATTCTGGCTTACGACCTCGAAGGTACGGAGATATGCGAGTGGCTCAACGACCTTGGCATAACCGCTATTTTGCTAAAATACCGCGTGCCTCGTCGCGCCGACCTCGACAAGCATACCGCTCCTCTTCAGGACGCGCAGAGGGCTATATCCTACGTGCGCTCAAACTACGAAACGCTCAACATCAATCCCCAGCGCATTGGGGTGATGGGTTTTTCGGCGGGCGCACATCTGGCTGCCATGCTAAGCAACTCCTACGACCGTCGCACCTATCCGGCAGCAGATAAGGATGATGCGGAGTCGATGAGGCCGGATTTCTGCCTGCTGGTTTATCCCGCTTATCTGAGTGGCGAGAAGCTTGGCGAGCTGTCGGCCGAAATCAAGGTTACGGCCAAGACTCCACCGACAATGTTAGTACAGGCCGAAGACGACAAGCCGTTTATCGACAGCAGTCTGTCTTATTATTATGCCCTCAAGCAGGTCGGAGTATCCGCAACAATGCACCTCTATCCTAACGGCGGACACGGTTATGGCCTCAGAGACACCAAAGCGGTTGTGAACGAGTGGCCTGAACGAGCGGAGTTCTGGATGAGGGCGATAGGGGTGATTGAGTAATCTCATCCAC
>JAITNE010000048.1 GCA_031290635.1 Tannerella sp.
CTTGGGAAGAGTCACGGATACACAGCTCCGTCTGACAAGTTGAACATCGCCGGCGTAGGTATCGGTGGTATGGGTAGCGGCAACCTCGGCGCCGTTGAGAAAACCGAAAACATCGTAGCACTCTGCGATGTGGACTGGAAGTACTCAAAACATGTATTCGACCGCCTTAGCGGAGCTAAAAAGTACAAGGATTTTCGCCTGATGTACGATGAGCTTGGCAAAGACATCGATGCGGTTATCGTAGCCACCGCCGACCATACCCACGCAATCATTGCGTCCACCGGCATTACCCTCGGCAAGCACGTTTACGTGCAGAAGCCCCTTACCCACTCGGTTTACGAGTCGCGTTTGCTGACCAAACTGGCCGCCAAACACAACATCGCTTCCCAAATGGGTAATCAAGGCTCATCCGGCGAAGGCGTCAGCCAGATATGCGAGTATATCTGGAACGGCGGTATCGGCGAAATCACAAAGGTAGAGTGCGCTACCAACCGTCCTATCTGGCCGCAAGGTCTGAATACGCCGGAAAAAGCAAGCAAAGTGCCTGCTACACTCGATTGGGATTTGTTCACCGGCCCGGCTGAAGTACGTCCTTACAACGAGATTTATCACCCATGGAACTGGCGTGGCTGGTGGCCATACGGTACAGGCGCTTTAGGCGATATGGCCTGCCATATCGTGCATCCTGTATTCAAAGCCCTGAAACTCGGCTATCCGATTAAGGCCGAAGGCTCGTCAACCCTGTTGTTGAAAGACTGCGCACCAACGGCACAGCACGTCAAACTGATTTTCCCCGCTCGCGAAAATCTGGCAAAGGTAGCTCTGCCCGAGGTCGAAGTACATTGGTATGACGGCGGCTTGCTGCCCGACCGTCCCGCAGGCTTCCCGCAAGGACGCGCACTGATGCCCGGCGACGGCGGTCTGGTTATCTTCCACGGCACCAAGGACACACTGCTCTGCGAGTGCTACGGCAAGAACCCATGGCTTATCTCGGGTCGCAAACTCGACGCTCCTAAAACCCTGCGCCGCATATCGACCAGCCACGAAATGGACTGGGTACGCGCATGTAAGGAAAGCCCCGCTAACCGCGTTAAGACGGCTTCGGATTTCTCGGAAGCAGGTCCGTTCAACGAGATGGTAGTAATGGGCGTTCTGGCAGTTCGTCTGCAAGGCCTCAACAAGGTTCTGGACTGGGACGGCCCGAACATGAAGTTCACCAATATCGGCGCCGACGAGAAGATCACGACCATCCTCAAAGACGACTTCAAAGTTGTGGACGGTCATCCGTCATTCAACAAACCGTCGCTGCCGCCGGTCAACGCTCAGGAATTTGCAGCTGAACTTATTAATCACAAGTATCGCGATGGCTGGAGTCTGCCCGCAATGCCGTAATTAAAGGGATAATCTTATGAAGAAAGTAATATTGATTTCAACCATTATCTCTTTTTGTGTAAGTTTCGCAATTGGGATCGTTGTGTCCCTGACTGTATTATCCTGCACAAACACGAAGAAAGCCGAAAAAGCAGCTGAAGAAGCAAAGGCCGCAATAGAAGCCGCTGCCGCAGAAGCTGCCGCAAAGGCTGTTCCGGAGTACACATTGCAAGAACTGCCAATGGCTGAGCTTAGCAATTTTGCTAAAGACAAAGACGGCTGGATAACCATCTTCGACGGTAAGACATTCAATGGCTGGCGTGGTTATGGCCGCGCCGACGTACCTAAAGCATGGATTATCGACGGAGGAGCTATCCACATTAAAGGCTCGGGCGAAGGCGAAGCAGGCGCAAAAGACGGTGGCGACATCGTCTTCGCGCACAAACTGAAGAACTACGAGTTCGAGTTTGAGTGGAAAGTAGCCAAAGGCTCCAATTCCGGCGTGCTCTATCTTATCCAGGAAGTTGAAGGACAGCCTTCGTATATCTCCGCCCCTGAATATCAGGTGCTCGATAACGACAACCATCCCGACGCCAAACTCGGCAAAGACGGCAATCGCCAATCGGCTTCACTTTACGACATGATCCCCGCAAAGCCGCAGAACGCCAAAGCTATCGGCGAGTGGAACAAGGGTAAGATACTTAGCTACAAAGGCACTATCATCCATTATCAGAACGGTGAAGCAGTAGTTGAATATCACCTCTGGACACAACAATGGACAGACATGCTTCAAGCAAGCAAGTTCAGTCAGGACAAATGGCCATTAGCCTTCGAGTTGCTCAACAACTGCGGCGGCAAGAACCATGAAGGTCTGATTGGATTCCAGGACCATGGCGACGACGTCTGGTTTCGCAACCTCAAAATTAAACTGTTGGATTGATGTAAATTTAAGATTTTGTTCATGTCCGAGGTGGGAAGTGATTCCAAACTCGGTCTTTTTTTCTAATTTCTAACTTCTAATTTCTAACTTCTAACTTCTAATTTCTAATTTCTAACTTCTAACTTCTAATTTATTTGGATACATTTACCTTACCTAATGGTTTGCGGATAATACATCTGCCGGTTGATTCGCCTGTGGCATACTGCGGCTTTGCAGTAAACGCAGGTTCTCGCGACGAAGAGAAAAACGAGTACGGTCTGGCTCACTTCGTCGAACACGCCCTGTTCAAAGGCACACTGCATCGCAAGTCCTGGCATATACTCAACCGTATGGAGAACGTTGGCGGCGAACTCAACGCCTATACTACCAAAGAGAGTACTTTCGTCTATTCATCCTTTCTGGCAAAGGATATGGAACGCGCCGCAGAACTGCTGACCGACCTTGTAGTCAACTCGCAATTCCCTGAAAAAGAGATAGACAAAGAGCGCGAAGTTGTACTCGACGAGATACAGACTTATGAAGACACTCCATCCGACCTTATCTTTGACGATTTCGACAATATGATATTCAAGGGTCATCCGCTTGGTCATCATATTCTCGGCTCCCGTCGCTCGCTGAAATCTTTCAAAACCGCGACAGGCAAATCTTTCCTCGACCGCTATTACACAGCCGACAATATGGTATTCTTCACAATGTCGAGCCACGATTTCAAGTACATACGCCGTTTAGCCGAAAAATACATCTCAGCCGTTCCCGCCCATAAAGCGGCCATCAAACGCACTGAACCTCAAGTGGCTGCATCCGTAGCGCAAACCCAAAAGAAAAAGACGCACCTCTCGCACGTCGTCATTGGCGGACAGGCTTTCGATATGTACGACGAGCGTCGTTATCATCTCTTTCTGCTGAATAACATACTTGGCGGGCCGGGCATGAACAACCGCCTCAATATCAGCCTCCGCGAGAAGCGCGGCCTCGTCTATACCGTCGAATCGAGTATTGCTTCATACACTGACTGCGGGATCTTTTCAATCTATTTCGGTACCGACCACAAGCACTGCGACTTCGCTATCAGTCTTGTCGAAAAGGAGTTGAAAGCCTTTAGGTATACCAAACTGACGGATTTACAGATTGCTGCCGCAAAGAAGCAGGCTATTGGTCAGCTTGGCGTGGCGAGCGATAGCCGCGAAAACACTTTTCTCGGTCTCGGCAAGTCATTCCTTTATCATAACCGCTACGTAATGCTGCCCGAAATATTCCGCAATATCGAAGCCGTAACACCATCTCAAATCCTCGAAGCCGCCAACGCTATCCTCCATCCCGACAGACTTTCGAGGCTCATCTTTGAATAGCCCCCTCAAATCTTCCCAAGTGGAAGCTTACTTTGGAAATGTAACAAGATTTCCCTGTTTTATGTTTGGAAATATAACAAGATTTCCCGATTTTTACTTTGGAAATGTAACAAACAACTTGATTTTATGTTTAGAAATATAACAAAATAGCTGTACCTTGAATGAACAATGCATGTGCAAAACGAAATGAAGTGGAGCATAGGAGCCTCGAACTCCTGACCTTGTGATTGCGAACCACACGCTCTACCAACTGAGCTAATACCCCAAAAAGTCGCCGCAAAGGTATGAAAATAAATTAAATTACAAGCAAATAAATGAGAAATAATTGCGTTCTATAAGAAATATAATTTTATCAACTTATGAACAGAATTTGTGAACTCTTTGATATTCAATACCCTGTAGTGCAGGGTGGAATGGTATGGTGTAGCGGCTGGAGATTGGCCGCTGCGGTGAGTAATGCGGGCGGGCTTGGTCTGATAGGCGCAGGCTCGATGCACCCCGACGTTTTGACGGAGCATATACGTAAATGCCGAGCCGCAACCGAGCGTCCTTTCGGTGTGAACGTCCCCTTGATGTATCCCGAAATAGGGAAAGTTATCGATATCCTTATCGCCGAAAAGGTAGGGATAGTTTTTACTTCGGCGGGCAATCCCAAGCTATGGACGGGTGTGTTGCATGAAAACGGAGTGAAAGTAGCGCATGTAGTCAGCAGTTCGCACTTTGCTAAGAAATGCGAGGACGTCGGCGTTGATGCGGTAGTAGCCGAAGGCTTTGAGGCCGGCGGTCATAACGGTCGCGAAGAAACTACAACGATGTGCCTTATTCCGGCTGTTCGTCGCGTCGTTTCACTGCCTCTGATTGCGGCGGGTGGCGTCGGCACGGGCGAAGCCATACTTGCGGCTCAAGCGCTGGGCGCCGACGGAGTGCAGATAGGTACACGCTTTGCGCTGACAAAAGAAAGCTCGGCGCATGAAAACTTCAAACGTCTATGCCTCAACCTTGAAGAGGGCGATACCAAACTGCTGCTGAAGAAGTTATCGCCTACGCGGATGGTGAAGAGCGTATTCAAGGATATGGTTGAGGAAGCCGAGAGCCGCGGCGCTTCGCAAGAGGAGTTGCGGGAACTGCTTGGCAAAGGACGCGCCAAACGCGGTATCTTTGAGGGTGATATGACGGAAGGACAAATAGAGATAGGTCAAATAGCCTCGCTGCTACGAGCCGAAGAAAGCGTCGCCGAAGTGATGAACGACCTTATCGGAGCATATAATGCAGCGCTATTAAATCTATCTCAATAAAATCTTATTGTATGAAATACAATACAATATATGCTGACTTCGTCATAGCAAGGAACGAAATGACGGACATGTGCGACACGCAATAAAAAAACACGGAAACACGGAGAGATTTTCGCCGTGTTCCCGTGTCGCCGTGTTAGAATCAGGAGTGAGTGAATGATTTTTAGTTATATGATACTTCTTGCTCTTGAGAAACCTTATGCCAATCGAGGATCTTGATTTCTGCCGATACGAATGTGTCAAGTTCGGGAACCGTAGGGCTGGGAATGATAATACTGTTAGGATTACCAATACCGGGACCTTTGATCTTATTGATATTGATATCATAAACATGGTTACGACGCACCAATACTTCGTCTTCATAAGTAGAAGTTT
>JAITNE010000087.1 GCA_031290635.1 Tannerella sp.
CGTGTCGGGATATGTTCCGTGAAATATCCGAATATGGATGTTGCATTTTTGGATTTAAGCAAAATAATATATTCGGGACAGGAAGGCGAAAGATATTACGCTATTTTCCCTGATAAACAATATTTTATTTTTGCCTTGAGCATTTACTTTTTGTGTCAATCCTTGATGATTTTAGGGTCAACATTTTGGGAAAAAGCTACCTTTATAAAGACTTTTGCCGCAATTACAATTATAGGCTTGGCATACTGGCTTATCTGCTACTTGGCAATAGATTTATTTTACAATGACTTCAATCAGTTCGGAAACGTCTCCGAATCGCTCGTTGATGAAGTCATTAGTGAAGAAATGAAACACGCCGACCATCCTCCTGTGTTTATTGCGGCGACTTTGTTCTTCTTCACTCTTGCCAACTGGACGCTTGCATACTTGAGATTTAGAGAATCGGAAATCATTAAACGTCTGTAAATCATGAACTTCAAAGATAATAAAGCAATATACCTGCAAATAGCCGAGCGCATCTGCGACGAGGTTTTGTTTGGTCGATACAAGGAGGAGGAACGCATACCCTCCGTCCGCGAATATGCCTCGATAGTAGAAGTGAATTTCAACACCGTCATGCGCTCATTCGAGTATCTGCAGACGTCCGAAATCATCTTCAACAAGCGCGGTATTGGCTATTTTGTCAGCGCAGGCGCTTCTGCCCGCATCCTGACTATGCGGAAAGATTACTTTCTGCAAAACGAACTTCCCGATTTCTTCCGCCAGATCGATATGCTCGGCATACCTGTCGAAAAAATCGTCAAAATGTACAATAAATTAAGTTTAACAACTAAAAATCAAACAAAATGAAACTTACATCCAAAATAATAATAGGCTTTCTGCTGACGATATTTATTGCAACTATCGTTCTTATCGTCGGCTTCTCGTTTACCGACCGCGTGATTTACAAAAGTGTATCTAACTATGTCAATCATACTTTTTCTAAAGATGAGATGTCGGCCATAGACGTCAACTCTTACCGCACCATCGTAATTCAAGAAGAAGAATACGAGCAACAGACAACGCAAGCGACTTACAAACAAGCGCGGTATGATTTACGTACAGCAGGGTTGTTTCTTAAAAAACCGAGTTCTGCGGCTGATGAAAACAAACTTTTTATAAGCGATGAAATCCGTCAATTGCTTGATATCAAGTCAATGAACGACACGCTAACTATCACGCTAAAAACATCGGAGATAGCGAAGTTAAACCAGGACACGGCAAAGCCAAACTCGGAAAATGACAGGATTCTCATCCTTATCAACTTCTGTTTTCGCCTGCATACGTCGCATATTGACGTCGTCAATAGCCTTATGAACTTCCCTGTCGATATTAAAGGCATCGAAACCGACAGCATCAAACTGATTTCGCCGCACAGTGAAGTACGTATTGATTCATGCTCTTTCGACGTTTATCCACCATCGTACGTTCAAGATTTAAAAATCACTAACAGCCGGATAAGAGAGGTAACAATCGACTTTGATATGGCACAGGGATCATGGAGTATTGCGGATAACTGTCAAGTTGATATTGAGATATTTACAGGATCGTCTAATAGCAACATAATAATGGGGCACGAAGCGAGGAAAGAGATAAACTGGATACCCAAAAACAAGGATGCAAAGCTAAATATTGTGTTTCAGGGCGACGCAGCAAAATTCAAATTTCTACCTTAATTTGAAAAAAAACTTGATTCATGGTTTGTAATTCGTAATTATTCATTACCTTTGCCGAATTAAAACTCATTACAAATTATATGAAGAAAGTACTATTTATGGCATTGATGGTGGCGGCGCTGCTGTCGTGCAAGAAGGAAGAGAAGAATATTCGGACGCTATCGGGTCTGAATACTAAGGATTTTGTTGCCAAAGTTCAAGGCAAGGAAACCAAGTTGTTCGTGCTTATGAACCCTGCCGGCTTCGAGGCTTGTATTACCAACTATGGTGGTCGCCTCGTGTCGCTGCTCGTGCACGACCGTAACAAGCAACTGCGCGACGTCGTTCTGGGCTATGGCTCTATCGCCGAATATCTGAAGAGTGACGGCAACTACGGAGCGCTTATAGGGCGCTACGGCAACCGTATCAAGGACGCCAAGTTTACGCTCGACGGCAAGGAATACACTTTGCCGGCGAACAATAACGGACACTGTCTGCATGGAGGCCCCGAAGGCTATCACACCCGTGTGTGGGATGGCGAAAAGATTGATGCACAGACGCTCAAGCTCACCTATCAGTCGAAGGATGATGAAGCCGGTTTTCCCGGCAATCTTGACATTACGGTAACGTACAAACTGACCAACGATAATGCTATCGAGATTCAGTATGAAGCGACAACCGACAAGCCGACTGTCGTCAACCTTACCAACCATTCCTATTTCAATCTTTCGGGAAATCTTGGTAAGCAAGTGCTTGATCACTACATTCATATCAATGCCGACAAGTTTGCCGCGGTTGACAGTACGCTTATTCCGCAGGCCTTAGTTCCGGTTGACAGCACGCCTATGGACTTGCGGACGCCGATGCTTATTCGCTCCGGCATCTATGAGGAGTACGATCAACTGAAGCTTGGCAGAGGTTATGACCACAATTGGGTTCTTAACTCTGCGGGCGACATCAAGCAACTTGCAGCCAAAGTTTATAACGACGAGAGCGGCATAGTGATGGACGTTTATACAAACGAGCCGGGAATACAGTTCTACACGGGCAACTTTATGTCCGAAGCCGACACGGGCAAGCACGGCGTTACTTATCTGCATCGCGGCGCTCTCTGCCTCGAAACGCAGCATTATCCCGACAGCCCCAATCAGCCTGATTTTCCAAGTGTAGTATTGCGCCCCGGCGAGAAATATTTAAGCCGCTGCATTTATAAATTCAAGATAGTTCCGGAGCATGTAATTAAGTAAGTTATGATGAAAAAACTATTGTTATCGGTCGTTGTCAGCGCATTTGTTTCGCTGTATTCGGTTGATGCACAGAAGATTATCAAGCTCTGGGAGGGCGAGCCTCCTACGAGTAACGAGCTGACGGAGCCGGAAGTATCCCAACCCGACCGTTCATCGTTCTCGAAAGTGTCGATCCCGACCCTCGAAATTTATCTACCGGACAAGACGACAGCCACAGGGATGGCTGTCGTCGTCTGTCCCGGTGGCGGCTATTCGGGTCTGGCTTACAATCACGAAGGGCTTATGGTGGCTAAGTGGCTGAATAAAGAGGGTATAGCAGCGTTTATACTCAAATATCGAATGCCTAACAAGCACAAGGACGTGCCGCTCGACGACGCGCAACAAGCTATACGCCACGTGCGCGAACATGCTGCCGATTATAATGTAAATCCCTCAAAAATAGGTATTTGCGGCTTCTCGGCAGGCGGACATCTTGCCTCGACTGCTTCAACGCATTTCGCTACCTCCGGCACAAGCACGAGACCTGATTTCTCTATCCTTTTCTATCCGGTGATAACGATGACTACGCTGACGCACGGCGGTTCGCGTGCGAATCTGCTCGGAGATAATCCTTCAGAAGCCGACCTCCACCGTTTCTCGAACGAAAAACAGGTTGGAGTGAACACTCCGCCAACGATACTGTTGCTGAGCGACGACGACAAGGTTGTATTGCCCGAAAACAGTCTCCGGTACTACGAAGCCCTGAAGCGAAACGAAATCCCCGCCACTCTCTACGTCTTTCCCACCGGAGGTCATGGATGGGGTTTCCACGATACTTACGAGTATCACTCCCAAATGACCGACCTGCTATCCAGCTGGCTAAAAAAGCTGAAATGAGGGTATTTGTCTTGTTAGAGACATAATTTCAAGACAGCCATGAATGAGACCAATCATTTAAAAGTATTCAACCAACTCTATTCGGATTATCGAGACAGATTTATTCGTTTTGCATGCTCTTATACTAAAGATTTGGCTGTGGCTGAGGATA
>JAITNE010000203.1 GCA_031290635.1 Tannerella sp.
ATTATAATTCAGGAAGCAATCTATCTGCGTTAATCAATTAAATCGGCTTCATCAGCGTGCACTATCTATAGTCGGAAGTTTTTGGGATAACGGTATCGTCATTGGCAGTGTCTATAAAAAATCAAACAGGAAATGATGACGCGTAGTAGAAGATATTGTCATTCGGATTGATGATGATGTACACGCCGCTCGTTTCGATATAGCGTAATTGTCCCATTAGGGACAAGATGTTGGTAGAACAGAAAAACATCGTCGTCCAAAGTCCCGTCAGGGACGAAATGTGATAGAACAGGAACGTGTCATCAACTGATTTATTGCGTACCTGACGGCACGCAGATACTCATTGCATAACCTTTCTACCAACATTCCATCCCTACTGGATTTATGTCGCCGTCATTGGCAGTGTCTATAAAAAATCAAACAGGAAATGATGACGCGTAGTAGAAGATATTGTCATTCGGATTGATGATGATGTACACGACGCTCGTTTCGATATAGCGTAATTGTCCCGTTAGGGACAAGATGTTGGTAGAACATAAAAACATCGTCGTCCAAAGTCCCGTCAGGGACGAAATGTGATAGAACCTGAACGTGTCATCGGCTGATTTATTGCGTACCTGACGGCACGCAGATACTAATTGCATAACATTTCTACCAACATTCCATCCCTGCGGGATTTATGTCGCCGTCATTGCGAGTGTCTATAAAAAATCAAACAGGAAATGATGACGTTGTTAGAAGATATTGTCATTCGGATTGATTATTATGTACACGACGCTCGTTTCGATATAGCGTAATTGTCCCGTTAGTGACAAGATGTTGGTAGAACATAAAAACATCGTCGTCCAAAGTCCCGTCAGGGACGAAATGTGATAGAACCGGAACGTGTTATCAACTGATTTATTGCGTACCTGACGGCACGCAGATACTCATTGCATAACCTTTCTACCTACATTCCATCCCTACGTGATTTATGTCGCCGTCATTGGCAGGTACGAAGCAAAGCACTCGGTTAATTCTGAAAATCCTGTTAATTCTGTCCTAAATTCCGGGCAGTGGCAAGCCCAGCCCCTACAATAAATACTTGCAGTTTAGCTACGTCTTTGAGGGCGGGTGAGATTTCGAAGCCGCTGTTGAGGTCGATACCGGCGAAACAGGGATGCTTGAAAGCAAGGATGTCATCAAGCATGTCGGGGGTCAGTCCTCCGCTTAGGAAAAACGGACGTTCGCCGTTATAGTCGTTCAATACAGACCAGTCGAAGCGCCTGCCCGAACCGCCGTAAGCCTCGCATTTTGTGTCGAACAGGAAGAAGCTACAGTAGTCTTCATAATCGTAAACGCGCTTTATATCTTCGGCTTCAGCTATCGAAAACGCTTTGATGATGCGGATATCTTCCGACCTCAGTATCTTGCAGGTCTGCACTGATTCATTGCCGTGCAACTGTACGAAATCCAAACCGAGCGTGTTCACAGTATTGATAATCACGTCTGCCGACTCATTAACGAACACTCCCGTTTTCAAACGTTTGCAGTTGCGAATGGCCGATGTAAAGACCGGATCAGAAGGAACATATCTCGGTGAACGGGCGTAAAAAATAAATCCCATAAAGTTGACGTCGAGGGCTTCGACAGCGCGAATATTCATTGGATCGCGCATCCCGCATACTTTTATCAACATAATTATAGAGCCGGTTTGATTGTATCCTGAGGCGCTACTACCTCTTTGGCGGCATCAAGGGAAACCTTCGGGGGGTTGATCGTGTCCTGAGGCGCTACTCCCTCTTGGGCAGGAGAGGTTTTTTCATTAATATAAAATTCCCCTTTGGAATTGAAGGACTCGCGAATGGTCAGATCCTGGTTAGATATGAAGCCCGTACCGCCGCTTACCTTGTCGCCTTCGGTGATGCGATATAGCGAGTCGGTGTATATCTTTTCCTTGTTTTGATCCCAGAAAAGCTCGTTTGTTTCAAGTCGTTTGCCTTCCATATTGGTGATATCGACATTGCCTGTCAGTTTCCATAGCTTGCGACGTTCATAATACCAGGCGGTATCGGCTTTGACGCTGGCCTCGACATTGAAGGCGGTATCGTATTTTTCGAGATAGACGCCATCGGGGAAGTACCAGAAAGGTTCTGAGGCTTTGTCGAACTTCAAATATGTATCGGTAATGACTTTACATCGCGTGATGCCTGAATCCGACACAAGCGTTTCGATATTAGTCTCTTTCATGGTATAAGAAGTCTGCGGGTCGAAAACGACCTCTATGGCGTCTTTTTTCTCGCCATTGCACGAAAAAAGCATGACGACGATTATTACAACTGTCGTCATGCCTGTTATCCGGTTGATTTTCGATACCGAAAGCATAATGGGGTGGGGTTATTCGCGGATTTTAACGGTTTCGCCTATCCATCCGCCGATTTTGAAATTGTCGCCCATATTAAGATCCGGGTGCATGAATATTTCTTCCTTTTTAGGGAAATAGTTGCGAAGAGAGCTGATCAATTTGATTGCATCGCTCGCTACTGACGGGTCAACCTGACGGGCGCGTTCGGCTTTGTCGGCTGCAGCTATATAAACGGTTTTGGCGAGGACGGGGTCATCGAAGATGCCTTGTCCGCCCGAGGTGTACGCTTGGGCTATAAGGATGTACGCTTTTCCGTAGCTCGGTTTCTCGCCCAGACATTTTAAACTTAGCTGCTTGGTCTTGATATACTGGTTCTGCTGCAATGATACTGTTGCCATTACGTAGTAAAGGTCGGCTTTGATATCCTTGTCTTCGGTCATTTCGATGGCTTGGAGAAAATAAGTTTCGGCTTCGGCGTAATTAAGCGCTTTCAATGCTTTGCCACCCAAACCCATAGCTGATTCGGCCGTTGGCTCAATCTTGTGAGCATATTCGGAGGCAGTGAAGAACATCTCTGTTTCTTTGCAGTTAACGCGACGAAGCAGTATCATTGTCTCTTTCAGGAACTCAATGTTATCCTTGTTAGCCTCGATTCTGGGACCGTAGATGCCGGCGAGGGTCTCGCAGTCGGCAGCGCCGCTGGCAGTGAAGTTCTGCTCTATTTCAGCCTTGCGAGCGGTAATGTTTTCAATCTCTTTGGCGTCGTTAGCGGCTGTTGCGCCTGCCATCGCTGTTTCGAGGTAAGCCACGCATTTAAGAAAGTCGGTAACGTATTGCTCTTTATACTTGTTCATGTCGCCCAGCATCAGTTTGAATGACGCGAACATGTAGAGCGATATTGCCTGAGGCTTGACCTTTTCCTTGTACTCGTCAAGTAATTCTTTTGTCCACAAGTATATCAAGGCGTGGTCGGTGTTATCGCCTTTGAGGGCGTTGTAAGTCTGCGCCTTGCGTGAGATAATCCAATCCCTGCCGTAGCGCGGATCGTCGCCGAAATACTTGATACGTTTGTCGTACAATAGCATCAGCTGGTCTATCAGAGCGTCTTTCTTGGCAGCGTCAGTCTCCTGTGAGATCTGCCAATTGATGATGTCTTCGCCATAAACGTAAACGTTCTTGGTAGAGCCTGGGCAATCGTCATAGACTTTCTGCCAGAACGGCAGCGCGTCCTTGAAATTGCCTGACTTGGCATAAGGGATGAACAGATTTATATTGATTAAGCAATCAATACTGTCCTGACCGGACCCGTTTGGGGTTCCGTTCTCAATTCCTTTTTGCGCTTTCGCGCCGGTTGCGATCATGATGCCTGCAACCATCAGTAAAATCTTGATATTCATATTTTTAATTATTAAAGTTGTTTTCAAATCATTTAATCATTCTCCGTTATCTTATTTTTGTCTTAAAAAACCAGTATTCGTTGAAGGTATAACTCAACGTAAATCGCAGATACTCTTCGCCTACCATTGATTTATACGCCGGTTGTATCTTCATGTATTCAAACGAGACGTTCACAAACGAGCGGGCGCCGTTCGGGCGGGCGTCGCTGATAGGAAATCCTACGCCTATGGTGGCGCTTAGTTCCTTGTATCCGCTACCGTTAGTCTGCACATAAGAGTTGGCGTAGCTTAATCCTGCGCGGTATCTCAAGCGGTTAAAATAGGGGCGCGAGTAAAAGTTGGGTATCCACTCGCCGCCGGCTGCTATCTTCATGCGGTTACGAAATTCGCCGCTTCGACCGGCGAACGAGGTCTTGCTCCATTGCTGAAATGATGCGTCGGCTGCTACGATGAACTTGTTGTTCTTCTCGTAAGATGCTCCTATGGCGTAACTTAGCGGAAGGTCGTATGACAATCCCTTGAGGGTGTCGGTAACGATTTCCGAGCTTGAAATCATCTGATAGGTATCGTTATCCAGGTTTATTTTCGGCGAGTAGGTAAGTCCTACAGTCAGAAGGTCTGACTTGCTCAATGGATGCGTGTATTGCAGTCCGAAATCCATTGCGGCGTCCTTTATCCTGAAGTCGCTTGTCTTGCTTACATACGTTGAACTCGCCGATGAAGGAACGCTTGTAGCATTGTGAGATACTTCTCCGAACAGATATTTCACGTTTGCGCCCAACGAAAGACGCTTCTTCCACAGACTTACGGACAAGCCTGCATATAGCTGGTTTAATCCGCCTTGTCCTTCGAATGTTTCAAGATAGGTCTGTCCTCCGTCAGCGGTTTTGGTCTGCCCGAACTTGTAGCCTACGTGCGAGTAAGGCAGCAGTCCGATGCTCATCGCCACAGTTTTAAACAACGGGAATTGCATCGCCATGTACTCGACGTTGCCGTTAAGATCGCTTTGGCTGCTTGTTTCGTCCTTGTACCACGACATCTGCGCCGAAGCGCCGAAGTCGAACAGGAAGGTCATCGAATCTATGCTTGAATAGGAAGCAGGATTCATCGGATTTATTTGTTTCGAGGAGCGCAATCCTATACCTGTGCCTCCCATGGAGCGACCGGCTCCAAACGAGTTGTTAGCTAACTCGCCGTACCCGTAGCGGGTGTAAGGCGAATTGGTACTGTTCTGGGCAGTCAAACTACCGACTGTAAGCGCCATGATTCCTGACGCGATTATCAGACTAATTCTATTTTGCATTATATTCTAATATTCTATTTAAACCAATTAAAACCAGATTTGCGTCTGCAAAGGTCTGGTTTTTTATCCGTTTTTCAAAATAAAACGAATTTCCGCCTGTTAAAAAAACGAAAACGTCCCCATATTTCGCTTTAAACAGGTCGATATATCCGTCCATCTCGAACGCTATACCGTTGACCACACCTGACAGTATCGCTGTCTCCGTATCAAATCCCACGAGCGGAACGTTTTCACACTCGGCCGCTACTAACGGCAGACGTTTAGTAAACTGACTAAGCGCCCGGAAACGCATCGTCATGCCGGGAGAGATATTGCCTCCTACGTAAACGCCATGCTGTTCAACAAGTTCGTAGGTTATCGCCGTGCCTGCGTCGATGACGAGAATGTTCTCGTCGGGTCGCAGATACCGAGCGCCAACCGCCGCCGCAAGTCTGTCTCTGCCAAGCTCAGCTTTGTAGGCAACCTGCAACGGGACACAAGTCGTATCATCGAACCACACAAACTGTGTCAGCTTTATGCGCAACATTTCAAGGAGCTTGTCGCTCGTGTCGCCAACCGACGACATTATCCCTTTGTCGAGCTTGAACCGGTGGCATAAATCCTGCATCCACTGAATATCGTCAGCATCTGTAATGATGACTTTCACTATCTTGTCGCCGTCGAACACAGCCGCTTTCAGCCTCGTGTTACCTTGATCTATGACTAAATTCACTCTACTTTTTCAGTTTTGTCCGCCGCAAAGATACAAAAAATTTACTAACTGCAAAGAATCACCGGACTATAAGCAAAAACTTTTTTTGAGGCGCTATGGATTTTGCGAGTACCACGACGGGTCAAGTGCGACACACGACGAGGTTTTTATAGCATTGACAGGATTTGCAGGATTGTACAGGCTGCGAGGCGCTGACTCCGGGGGGTGGTGTGGCACGGTATAGAGATGGTTGCGATGCCATGCGAGAAGACATTATAGTGTTCCCACCGCAATATATGGCGATTCGGGATGGTAATAGAATTCGAATCCTTACTTTCTTAATAAAATTTTGTATCTTTGTCGCTCAAATAAAAATATTTACGTATGAAATCAGAAGAAATCATCAAGTTATTCGAGCGTTTTGAAAGCGCCGCTATTCAAGTTGAAGGCATTGAGTGTTGGTCTGCCCGTGAGTTGCAAGAGCTATTGGGTTATACGCAGTGGCGTAACTTTGAGAATATCATCGACAAGGCCAAAGAATCGTGCAAAAATGCCGGAGAAAGCGTCCGGTATCATTTTGCTGACGTCAGCAAAACGATACCCATGCCTAAAGGCGCAGAAAAGGAGATAGACGACATCCTCCTGACCCGTTACGCCTGTTACCTGATTGCACAAAACGGCGACAGTCGTAAAGAGCAAATAGCTTTTGCCCAGAACTATTTTGCTGTGCAGACGCGCCGAGCCGAAATCATCGA
>JAITNE010000024.1 GCA_031290635.1 Tannerella sp.
GCATCATCCGTCAGCGAAGCCAGCGAGAAATATTTCGTCAACAGGTAACTTGCTACGGCAAACTTGTCCAATCCCATCAAACGCGCCGAAAGACTTGGCGCTATTTCACCCGGAATACCAGCCTGATGCAAGCCTACAACGCCCTGTTCCGGTTCGCCGGTGCGCACCAGAATGATAGTTGTCGTTCCCACGCCGCGATTAGTCAGATATTGACCCTGAATTTCGATTTTATCGCTCGGTATGACCGGCACGCCGCGCCAGGTGATGACCGGCACGCCGAAAACCTGCGTAGTAACAGGCGGCACGCCACGCCACGTACATTCGCGTTCAAAAGCCGCAATCGCTCTCGGATGAGCCAAAAAGAACGACGGTTTTTTCCATACTAACGACAGCAGTTCGTCGAGGTCGTCGGGCGTCGGCGAACCGTAGCGCGGACTGATACGGTAGCCCGGCTCAACGCTTGCCAGCAGTCCGAACTTCTTATTGTTAATCAGTTCCCATTCCTGACGTTCCTTGATGCTTTCGATGCTTAGCCGCATCTGTTGTTCGAGCTGGTTGTAGGGATTATTGTGCAAATCGGTTACGCGAGTATGAACGCGGACGACCGTTTGAAGCGTGTTCAAGGTATATTCGCGCGGCTCTTCCTCGTAGTCGATATACGTTTCGGGGATGATATTGTCTTCCTCATGTCCCGAAGCAAGGTCGATATGCTTTTCGCCGTGCGTGTTGACGGTAGCTCGCAACCGAAGATGTTCATCCACAGCTTTTTGAAACTGCTCTCTGAAGTTTGGAATGTCCTTGATTATTTCTTCCAACTCATTACTGTTGAGCGTGAAGAATACAGCCGGAGTGATGGCTTTAATCGATACGGACGATGGTTTATCGGACAGAAGGTCGGCCTCGCCGAAATATTCACCTTCCGAAAGGATAGCCAGACGCAGGTCTTCGCCATGCGTACCCTTGCTTGAGATTTCGACTTGTCCCTGTGCGACGATAAAAAATTTCTGCGAGTCTTTGCCTTCTTTAATCAGGTTTTTACCTAACTCGGTGGTTTCGACTTGGAATTTCTTCGCCAGCCGGTTGACTATATCCTGGTCGATATGAGCAAACAGGGGTATCCTTCGGAATGATTCCACCCGAAAAGAAGGTACGCCTTCGTAGAAAGCGACTTCGATACGCTCGGCTTTTTTCAGTTCAACCTTAGTGCGATTCACGCGGTAAGTGCCCGAATCGACTTGCACCCATGGAAGCAGTTTCAATAACAGTCTCGGCGTTATCGAACCCATCTGGGGTGGCGTCTTTGTCGTTGTCGCCAATTTTTTGGCGGTAGCAGTAGTGATACTGCGTTGCAATTCGTTTTGTGCCATAATTATTTTTCTATTTTAATGTTATAAACTCCCTGTTTGTCGGTTTCTGTTACCTCCAACACCTTGAAACCCTGTTCGGTAGCGCTCTTAGGTACGTTTTCCAAAGGCTCGCCTTCCAATAACTTTACGTTCAGGATATCGCCCGATTGCAGCTTGCTCAAGGCTATCTTTGTCTTGACGAATGTCATCGGACAATGCTCTTTTGTTACATCTAATTCGTATGTCATAGTTGTATCAGATAAAAAGTGTTTGTCCGCCATCCGCAAGGGTCAGAAATGTTGCTACGCCAAGCACGTCTTTCACTTCGGGAATAAAATCGCTTTTTGAAAGACCCAGAATGTGCATCGCCATCTCACAGGCGTAGAAATTGATGTCAAGCTGTTTAGCGGCCTCGACCAATTCTTCCAAGGTAGCCACATTTTTCTTCCGCATCAGATAGCGGAAAATCTTCGGACTGACGCCTGCGAAGTTAAGTCTGCTGACCGGCGCGCTTTTCAGTCCGCCCATAAAGAGACCGAACATTTTCGGCAAGAATCCCTTACCTACAGGCGAACGTCCCTGTTTGATTTTGATAGCGTCAAGTCCCCAGAACGTAAAGAACAGGTTCACTTCGTATCCTACGGCTGCCGCACCTGTTGCAAGTGTGAATACTGCCGTCAGCTTGTCGAAATCGCCGCTAAATGAGATAATCGACAGTTTTTTTGTTTGATTTGCTTCTGCCATAACTGTTAATATTAATGTTAATCGAATTGATAAAGTGGTGTAGATAGATATCTTTCGCCGGTATCGGGCAAGATGGCGACAATAGTTTTGTCTGCATTTTCGACCCGACGGGCTACTTGAATAGCTGCAAAAACAGCTGCGCCCGACGATGCGCCAACCAAAAGCCCCTCTGTACGCGCCAGCAGCCTGCTGGTCTCGAAGGCTTCATCGTTCTTTACCTTAAATATCTCATCCACAATTTTAGGGTTGAACACTTGGGGTACGAATCCCGCGCCTATACCCTGAATCTTGTGTGGACCGGCCTTGCCGCCCGACAGTACGGGCGACTCGAAAGGCTCAACCGCAATCACTTTGATATTCGGATTGTAACGCTTCAGCACCTCGCCTGCTCCCGTAATCGTACCTCCCGTTCCGACAGCCGAAATGAAAATATCAATCTTGCCGTCCGTGTCCTTCCATATCTCCTCGGCGGTAGTTGTACGGTGGATTTGCGGGTTGGAGGGGTTCTGAAACTGTTGTGGAATAAAGGCGTCTTTGTGTTGCTTCTTTAGCTCTTCGGCTTTACGGATAGCGCCACTCATACCCTCATAACCGGGGGTCAGAACGACTTCCGCCCCCAGCGCCCTCAAAAGGCTGCGACGCTCTACGCTCATCGTATCGGGCATAGCAAGTATCAGTCGATACCCTTTAGCTGCCGCAGTGAGCGCCAAAGCTATACCTGTGTTGCCGCTTGTAGGTTCTATAATGACCGTACGCGGCGTGAGAAGCCCTTGATTCTCGGCGTCCTCAATCAGTGAAAGACCTATCCTGTCCTTCACGCTACGACCGGGATTCAAGCACTCGAGTTTAGCCAGTATTACTGCCTTTAACTTATTGGATTTCTCTACCTTACACAATTCAAGCAAGGGTGTATTTCCAATCAATTCTGTTAGTTTATTCGCTATCTTTGCCATTATTTTGACGTTTTTTCGCCGGCAAAGGTACAGAAAATTAATTGATGCTCAATACCACAAGTTAGGTATTTTTTGCGGTTGCCCGTGTTCGTCATGCCTGATAACCTGCGGAAATCTATGCCGAATACCAACACGCAAAAGAAAAAAAGTATTTTTTTTCCTCTCAATTTGTTTCTTTCAAAAAATAATGTATATCTTTGCGGTCTCGAAAATGAGAAATTATAGTAACTAAGCGTATTTTTTTAACTAACATAAATTTTTAGAACCATTACTATGAAACGAGTTTTTTATCTATTAACGCTATGCGTTACGCTGGGTAGCTTTCAGTCGGTAGAGGCTAAAATCTCGAATGAGACGTCGGCTGAGATTGCTGAAGTTGCGCAGCAGAAAGTAAAACTTAAGGGGGTCATTCTCGACGAAGGTGGAGAATCACTGCCCGGAGCTACCGTACAGATTCAGGGATCGACGCAGGGCGTCATCGCTGATGAGGACGGACGATTTGAAATCGAAGCTCCTGTGCCGAGCAAATTGGTCATATCCTATATCGGGATGGTGACCAAGACCGTTGATTTCAACGGGCAGAAAGAGTTGAGCATTACGCTCGTATCCAACATGAAAGAGTTGGAAGAAGTTTCCGTTGTGGCGTTTGCCAAGCAGAAGAAAGAGAGTGTTGTAGCTTCTATCACGACCGTCAAGCCTTCGGATTTGCGCGTGCCGAGTTCCAACCTCACTACTTCCTTTGCCGGACGTGTTGCGGGGCTTATCTCCTATCAGTCGAGCGGCGAGCCGGGCGCTGACAACGCGCAGTTCTTTATCCGCGGTATTACTACCTTTGGCGCTAATGCCCAGAAGAGTCCGCTTATCCTTATTGACGGGATGGAGTTGTCGGCTGACGAGCTTTCGAGGCTCAACACCGACGACATAGCGAGTTTCTCGGTTATGAAGGACGCTTCCGCTACGGCGCTTTACGGCGCACGCGGAGCTAACGGCGTCATTGCGGTTACTACTAAGGAAGGGCGCGAGGGAAAGGTTGTAGTCAGTTCGAGGATTGAGACTTCCATTTCGAGTCCGACGCAGAAGATTAAGGTAGCCGATCCCGTTACATTCATGCGGATGCACAACGAGGCTATCAAGACGCGCGACCCCTTGGGGATGTCGATGTACAGCGAGGAGAAGATTATCATGACCCAGCGCGGGATGTATCCCGACTTGTATCCTGCGACCGACTGGTACGATGCTATGTTTGAAGACGTAGTGCAGAACTATCGCGCCAACCTCAGTTTCAGCGGCGGCGGTACGGTAGCGCGCTACTATGTTGCTGCCAACGTTGCCAAGGACAACGGTAACATCAAGGTTGACCCGCGAAACAACTTCAACTCGAACATCAACCTTGTCAAGTACAACATTCGTTCGAACGTCAACATTCACCTCACCAAGACGACCGAGCTTATCAACCGTCTTAACGTGCAGTTCGACGAATACACGGGTCCTTATAACGATGGCGCCGAGATGTACAGGATGGTTATGGCAACCAACCCCGTGTTGTTCAAGCCTTACTATGAGGCTGACGAGCAGTATTCGTATGCCAAGCATATACTCTTCGGCAACTCGGGAAGCGGCAATTACCTCAATCCATACGCAGAAAGTCTGAAAGGATACAAGGATTACAGTAATAACACTATCCTGACGCAGTTTGAGTTGAAACAGAACCTCGAAATGCTGACCGAAGGACTGACTGCCCGCGCCATGTTTAATATGGATCGTTACTCCACCTACACTGTTTTACGTCAGTATATACCGTATTATTACAATATCTCGGCATACAATAAACTGACGGATGAATACAGATTGACGCGACTTAATACAAACGGTACGGAGAACATCGATTATGTAGGCGGCGGAATGGGTGTCAATACCACGATCTATCTTGAAGCAGCAGCCGAATACACTCGTACTTTCGACAAGAACAGCATTAACGGATTGCTCGTTTACACCTTGCGCCAGCATAAGGTAGGCGCTGCCGCCAACCTGCAACTCTCCTTACCTAACCGTAATATGGGAGTTTCGGGACGTTTGGCTTACAACTACGATACCCGCTATTTCCTTGAGTTCGACTTCGGATACAACGGCTCCGAGCGCTTCTCCGAAAATAAACGTTTCGGTTTCTTCCCCGCTTTGGCAGGCGGCTGGATGATTTCGAACGAAGGTTTCTTTGAAGGACTGAAGACAGAGATTCCGACCCTGAAACTCAAAGCCACTTACGGAATTGTAGGCTCGGACGCTATCGGCAGCGACGCCGACCGTTTCTACTATCTTTCGCAGGTCAATCTCCAGGGCAGCAGGGAAATCAACTGGGGCACACAGCTCAACTACAATCCGGGCGGTATCGTTGTAGATAGATATGCCAACGACCAAATCGGTTGGGAAGAGGCATACATGTCCAACATTGGAATTGAGTTTCAAACCAAATTCGGCCTTAACGGTAATTTCGAAGTATATCACCAGAGACGCGAAAACATACTTATCGACCGTATTATTCCGAGCACTATGGGTATTCTGCCGGCTGTGAAAGCCAATCTCGGTATAGGTCGAAGTCAGGGTGTGGATATGGAACTCAACTACGAGAAGACCGTTAATAAAGACCTGTGGTTTGTCGGACGAGGCACATTTACATATACCAACTCGAAAGTTCTCGAATGGGAAGAGCCTGATTACACGGCAACGCCATGGCTGTCGCGAGTAGGTCAACCTTCCAGCCGCGCATGGGGTTATATAGCCGAACGTCTCTTTGTGGATGAGGCCGAAGTAGCCAACTCGCCGACGCAGTTCGGCACTTATCTGGCGGGCGACATCAAGTATCGCGACGTTAACGGAGACGGTAAGATATCAGCTCTCGACCAGGTGCCTATCGGTTACCCTCAGGACGCCGAACTGAACTATGGATTTGGTCTTTCTGCCGGATACAAGAGCTTTGATTTCAATATCTTCTTCTCCGGTCAGGGGCGCAAGTCATTCTTTGTTGACGCTTATTCCAGCGCACCATTTGTTAATACTACTAACTTTAGTTATGAGAGCAACAATGCCGTATTGCAGTATATAGCCGACAATTACTGGTCGGAAAGCAATAGCAATCCATACGCATTCTGGCCTCGTTTGTCAACTACTTATAATGAAAATAATGGTCAGACGAGTACGTGGTATCTACAGGACGCATCCTTCCTTCGCCTTAAAACAGCCGAAATAGGATACACCATTCCCGAAAAGACATTGAAGAAATTCCACGTCAGCAACCTGCGTATCTATGCAAGCGGCAGCAACTTGTTTTCATGGACTGCCTTCAAGCTATGGGACCCCGAAATGGGAGGCAACGGACTTGGCTATCCGTTACAGAGAGTTATCAACATCGGTATAAATATCGGACTTTAATATTCACATAATTAAAACAGTATAAATACTATGAAGTCAATAATAAAATTTATATGCTGCGCCATGCTGTTAATCCCTGCATCATGCGACTATCTTGACGTCGTACCCGATCAGGTGGCTACTATCGACATGGCTTTCTCCGACCGCTATACAACCGAACGCTACCTCGTTACATGTTACTGGGGTATGCCTAAATCGGCCGGTTGGAATGAGAACCCCGCCTTCTTCGGCGCTATGGAAGTGATATTTAATAAATATCTGCAAACTCAAGGTGGAATGCAATTTGCACTCGGTAATGCAAGCGCTACCAACGTTCGTATCGATTATTGGGGAGGCACAGGCACTATGATTCGCTCCCTCTATGCCGGAATACGCGAATGTAATACCTTTATGGATGGAGTGATGGGCGTAGCCGACCTGCAAACATACGAGAAAAACCGTATGTTCAATGAGGCTAAACTTATCAAAGCCTATATGCACTTCTACCTCCTGTTCTATTACGGACCTATTTGCCCGCTTCGCGAAAGCGCTCCCGTAAATGAATCCACAGCCGGAGTACGTGTCTATCGTGAGAAAATCGACGACTGCTTCGCTTATGTCGTACAGTTGATTGACGAAGTGATAGACAGCAAAACTCTGCCGCTTAGCATTATCAATACTTCGACCGAGCTGGGGCGTTTCACCCTGCCGGTTGCTTACTATCTTAAAGCAAAAGCGCTGACGTACTGGGCAAGCCCGCTCTATAACGGTAATACCGACTACAATGCGTTCTTCAACCATGAAGGCGAACCGTTCTTTAACCAGACTTTCGACGCATCGCGCTGGACGGATGCAGCAGCAGCCTGCCGCCGCGCCGTGCAGGTATGCGACTCTGCCGGTATCCGCCTCTATCAGAAAGAAGACTACCGCATTGCCCGCGAACTGCCCGAAGAACTGTTGATTACGCAGACGCTGCGCAGCAGTGTAACCGAACTTTGGAACATAGAACTGCTCTGGGGTAATACATCCTATATGGCTACCGGCGACAGAATCCAGGTTCGTGCTCTGCCGCGTTTCGAGCAGGCTACAAGCCAAAGTACGGACGGTAACTTCAGCGTGCCTTTTTCGACGGTCGATATGTTCTATTCCAACAAGGGTATCCCTATCGATGAAGACCCCGACTACGACTACACCAACCGGTTCGGTATCAGGACGGGCGACGAGGAACACAAGTATTATATAAAGAAAGGCGAGCAGACGGCTGCAATGAACTTCGACCGCGAGCCGCGTTTCTATTCTACGCTTGGTTTCGACCGTGGTATATGGTACGGCAATCATTACAACAACGATCCCGAAGATCTGAGCAATGTTCTTTTTCCTAAAGGACGATTGAACGAGTTTTCGTCCGTCTTTAACTATGATTCCTACAATACTACCGGCTACTGGACTAAGAAGCTCGCCAGCCTCTCAAGTATCTACCGTAATCCGAATGAGGTATTCATACAGGTATATCCCTGGCCTGACTTCCGTTTTGCCGACGTATTGCTGCTGTGCGCAGAGGCGTTGAACGAATCGAAAGCAGCTCCCGACGCCGAAGTCTATCAATATATAGATATGGTAAGGGCTCGAGCAGGACTGAAAGGCGTAGTAGAAAGCTGGCGTCAATCAATCAACCCGGACAAAGCTACGACCAAAGAAGGCATGAGGGCTATAATCCAACGTGAACGTACCATAGAGTTTGCCTGCGAAGGAATCCACCATTGGGACAGCCACCGCTGGAAAACGGCAGTACGCGAACAAAACCGCTTGATCCAGGGCTGGAACGTAACAGCCGCCGATGTTAACGAGTACTATACTCCGACAACATACTATACACAGAAGTTCTCCTATCGCGACTATTTCGCCCCGATACCGGAAACCGACATAGTCAAAAACCCGAACTTAATACAAAACCCGGGATGGTAAGAGGAACTTTTAAGAGGAGTGAAGAGCTTCAAAGAGTGAAGAGTGAATAGTGAATAGTGGATAATCGTTCATTGTTCATCGTTAAATGAAGATTGTTCATTATTTGCTGTTTACTAAACACTGTTTAAATAAAGAGTTAAGAAAGGAGAGGCAAAGCGTTGCCTCTGCCGGAAGTAGGGGCTGGGCTTGCTCCTGCCCGAATTGAAATATTGAGAATTACATCTGCGTTATTTGGCGGTTTACTGCCGTAGGGGCTGGGCTTGCCCCTGCCCGAATTGAAATCGCGGGGAAGTTATTCGAGATACTCGAACGGTCTGTTTCGCGTCGGGGAGAAGGTGTTCGAGATACTCGAACGGTCTGTTTCGCGTCGGGGGGAAGGTGTTCGAGATACTTGTATAAGTCCTGCCTTTCAGGCAGCTGTGGATGGGATGTCCTACCGCAGGCTGCGCTATCGCTTACCTGCGGTTATGAAAATTACGTCCCTTCGGGACTGGCTTCGCACGCGCCGTCATTGCGAGTCCCCATAAAAAAATTAAACAAGAGGAAATGACGTTGTTTGAAGATATTGT
>JAITNE010000057.1 GCA_031290635.1 Tannerella sp.
GCTGCAATGCAGTATTTTGCGCCATTTGCAGGAGCTGCTATCGGCGAGTATTTCCGCGACACCGGCCGTCATGCGCTCGTAATATACGACGACCTCTCGAAGCAGGCCGTCTCATATCGCGAGGTATCGCTCGTACTGCGCCGACCCTCCGGACGCGAAGCCTATCCGGGAGATATCTTCTACCTACATTCGCGCTTGCTCGAACGTGCAGCTAAAATCATTGATCAGCAAGATGTTGCTGAAGCTATGAACGACCTTCCGGAAAGCCTGCGAGGGCGCGTCAAAGGCGGCGGCTCGCTCACTGCCCTGCCTATCATCGAAACGCAGGCAGGCGACGTCTCGGCATATATCCCGACTAACGTCATCTCAATCACCGACGGACAGATTTTCCTCGAAATGGACTTGTTTAATCAGGGCGTTCGGCCTGCAATCAACGTAGGTATCTCGGTATCGCGCGTGGGTGGCAGCGCACAAGTCAAGGCAATGAAAAAAGTAGCCGGCACTCTCAAGATTGACCAGGCGCAATACCGTGAGTTAGAATCGTTTACGAAATTCGGCAGCGACCTCGACCAAGTTACGGCTTTCACTATAGACAAGGGACAAAAAAACACCCAACTGCTGATACAATCACAGTATTCGCCAATGCCCGTCGAGGAACAGATAGCCGTGCTTTATTGCGGTACGCACGGACTACTCAAAAATGTTGATGTAAACGACGTTCCGGCCTTCGAATTGACCTTCCTGCAATTGTTGCGAAGCAATCATAGCGAAGACGTGCTCGACAAACTGCGCAACGGCGTGCTGGACGACGATGTAGCTGCTATCATCGAAGCATCGGCGGAAAAAATTATCGGCAGCTCAAAATCTTAATTGTATTAGACAACATGGCCTCGTTCAAAGAAATAAGGAAACGCATCAACTCAATTAAAAGTACGCGCAAGACGACCTCTGCGATGCGGATGGTCTCGTCGTCTAAGTTGCATAAGGCTGAAAACGAGATAACAAACGTGCAGCCTTACTGCGATGCGCTCTACAAGATTCTTTCGTCCTTGCTGACCGCCGACTACAGCACGGCGCTTGCCGTAGAGCGACCTGTCAGGAACGCGGCTATCGTAGCTTTCTCGTCTGATTCGTCGCTCTGTGGAGCCTTCAATTCCAACATTATCCGCGAACTTCAGCGTGCCGTCAAGCGCTATCATCAGCAGTCGCCTGCAATCAATAATGTCTATATCTATACCGTAGGCAAGAAAGTATATGATGCGGTACGCAAATCCGGCGTCAATATAACGCAAAACCTCGAAAACCTTGCGGGCAAGTCGGATTACAACGCAGTAGCCGCGCTGGGCGAAACGCTTATAAAACAGTTTGTTAGCGCAGAAATCGACCGCGTAGAATTGATATATCATCACTTCAAAAGCGCCGGCGCACAAACACTCGTTTGCGAACAGATCCTGCCTGTTACCGGTACTAAAAATGAAGGCGTTGACTTTATTCTCGAACCTTCACACGACCGTATTCTTCAGGTTTTAATACCTAAAAGTATCAAGTTGAAGTTGTTTACAGCCTTGTTGGATTCTAATGCCTCCGAGCATGCCGCCCGTATGATAGCCATGCAGACCGCTACCGACAATGCCGACGACCTCGTTACCGAATTGACTATCGAATACAATAAATCTCGCCAGCAAGCCATCACTAATGAACTGCTCGACATCGCAAGATAACTTTTTTTCTTACCTTTGCAGTCGTTTTATTGAACTAATAACAAAAATATATGGATACAAAAATCAAGGATATTACCGATAAAATCTACGCGGAAGGAGTAGAGAAAGGTAATCAGGAAGCGGGCTTGATTATCGCCGACGCTAATGCGAAAAAAGAGGCTATAGTAGCTGACGCCGAGAACCGCGCGAAGCAAATTATCGCCGAAGCAAAAAAACAGTCCGACGAACTGAAAAAACATACCGAGTCGGAGCTACGACTATTCGCTTCGCAGGCTGTGGAGGCGCTGAAAAGCGAGGTAGCTAATCTCGTGGCCGACCGTATCGTTACCGACAACGTTAATGCCGCTACTGCCGATCCGGCTTTTATGCAGAAGACTATACTCGCAATCGCCGGAGCTTATGCTAAGGATGAAAAAATCATTATCCAAACAGCTGACGCTAAAGCGCTTACCACCTATTTCGAGGCCAATGCCAAGCATCTGCTCGACGGCGGACTGAAGATTGAACAGGTCAACGGCAAGCCCGCTTCATTTACGCTTGCGCCCGCTAATGGGGCATACAAACTGAGTTTTGGTGAAGACGAGTTCATCGCTTTCTTCAAAGATTTCCTGCGTCCTCAACTGATTGAAATGCTTTTCGCAAAATGAGCAAGTACTATTGTTTGATAGCAGGACTGCCGACCATCACTCTTGATGATACGAAGCCGACATTTACGGTTGCAGAGTTCACGCATGAAATAGAGCCTGAACTGAGCGTTGCCGACAAGGATTTGTTGCGCTGGTATCTGCTAAAGTACGATAATCTCAATCTACTTGCCTCACTTCGTAATCAGGCCTTATTTGACGAAAAAGGCGTCTATACGGAAGCCGATTTAAAGGATATTTGCGAGATGATGGAAAATGAAGACCGACCGCCGCAGAGCATTGATGTACCAACATATTTCATCACTTTTATACGTGAATATTTTGCACGTTTTGAGACGACTGAGACATTTGGCAAGCAATCTCTCGACGACCGTCTCTCGGCTCTCTATTACAACGAAGCCACAGATTGCGATAATGAGTTTCTCGCCGAGTGGTTCGCGCTCAACCTCAATATAGGTAACATAATGACGGCGGCCAACTGTCGCAAGTATGGCCTCGACCCTGCTCAATACATCATCGGCGACAACGAGCTGGCGTCGCAGCTGCGCAAACTAATTGCGCAGCAAATACTGCCGACAACCAATTCGCAGGACTATCTCAACGAACTTCTGATGATATCCGAAGAGAAAGACCTGATGATGCGCGAGAAACGCCTTGACGTTCTGCGCTGGAATTGGCTCGAAGATTATACTTACTACAAAACGTTTGATATTGAGGCGCTTATAACATATATTTTGCGCTTGGAGATGATTGAACGCTGGATAACGCTGGATAAGGCAGGAGGCGAGCAGACTTTCCGCAAGCTCGTCGGTGGAATGAAGCGGGAGAGTCAGCACATACTGAAAAATTTTAAGGATAACAACAAATAATTATATGGCTACTAAAGGAACAGTTAAAGGAATAGTATCGAACCTTGTAACGGTGGAAGTCGATGGCGCAGTCTCGCAGAATGAGATTTGCTATATCAGTGTCGGCGGCGTCCGTTTGATGGCGGAGGTTATAAAGGTGATAGGCAAAAACGCTTACGTTCAAGTCTTTGAGAGTACGCGCGGCATGAAAGTAGGCGACGAAGCGGTTTTTGAAGGACATTTGCTCGAAGTCTTGCTTGGTCCGGGCATGCTTTCGCGCAACTACGACGGTCTGCAGAACGACCTCGACAAGATGGACGGCGTATTTCTGCGTCGCGGTAATTATACCTCCCCACTTGATGCAGAGAGGCTTTGGGACTATCATCCGCTGGCTTCTACAGGCGACAAGGTCGTGGCAGGGTCATGGCTCGGAGAAGTAGAAGAAAACTCACAGCCACACCGCATAATGACGCCTTTCGCTTTTGAAGGAACATACACCGTGAAATCGCTTGCTCCGGCAGGACAATATACTATAAATAAGGTCGTTGCAATCCTTACCGACGAGGCCGGAGCAGACCGTGAAGTAACAATGGTGCAGAAATGGCCTGTAAAGAAACCAATCAAATGCTATAAGGTCAAGCCTCGCCCATACAAACTGCTTGAGACGGGCGTCCGCATCATCGACACGGTCAATCCTATTGTCGAAGGCGGTACAGGATTTATCCCCGGACCTTTCGGAACGGGCAAGACTGTGCTTCAACACGCTATTTCAAAGCAGGCCGAAGCCGATATAGTCATAATGGCAGCCTGCGGTGAGAGAGCCAATGAAGTAGTTGAGATTTTTGTGGAGTTTCCCGAACTCGAAGACCCGCATACAGGGCGCAAACTGATGGAACGCACCGTTATCATCGCCAACACGTCGAACATGCCTGTAGCAGCCCGCGAAGCCTCGGTTTATACCGCTATGGCTATTGCGGAATATTACCGCAATATGGGGCTGAAAGTGCTGTTGATGGCCGATTCGACTTCGCGCTGGGCGCAGGCTCTTCGCGAGATGTCGAACCGTCTCGAAGAGTTGCCCGGTCAGGACGCTTTCCCTATGGATCTCTCGGCTATTGTCGCCAATTTCTACTCGCGTGCAGGAATGGTCGAACTCAACAATGGCAAAACAGGCTCTGTTACTTTCATCGGAACGGTTTCGCCCGCAGGCGGTAACCTCAAAGAGCCTGTAACAGAGAACACTAAGAAAGTAGCACGCTGCTTCTACGCATTAGAGCAGGCACGCGCCGACCGCAAACGCTATCCGGCAGTCAATCCCATCGATTCCTACTCGAAATATCTCGAATATCCCGAATTTATGGACTATATAGCTAAGCATATTTCGGCGGACTGGATAGGAATGGTCAACGAAGTGAAGACACGTATGTTGCGTGGCAAGGAGATTTCGGAACAGATAAATATCTTAGGCGACGATGGAGTGCCGGTCGATTATCACGTAACGTTCTGGAAGTCCGAATTGATTGATTTTGTGATACTTCAGCAGGATGCTTTCGATGCTATCGACTCCGTTTGTCCTTTGGCTCGGCAAGGTTTTATGCTCGAACGGATCATCACTATTTGCAGAACGGATTTCGTGTTTGAGAATTTCATCGAAGTGTCGGAGTATTTCAAGAAATTGATAAATCTGTTCAAACAGATGAATTATTCGGAGTTTAAGAGTGATAAATTTAACGACTACGACCGTCAAGTCGAAGCCTTAGTAGCAGAAAGAAAATAAAATCGTACAGATATGGCAACAAAAGCATTTCAAAAAATATTTACAAAGATTACGAGAATTACAAAGGCTACATGCTCGCTTCGCGCTTCCGGCGTGGGCTATGACGAGCTGGCGTCGATTGACGACAGGCTGGCGCAAGTGGTCAAGATTGACGGCGACGAAGTTACGCTGCAAGTGTTCTCGGGCACTGAGGGCATCCGTACTAATGCTGAGGTAGTGTTTATGGGCAAAGCGCCTTCGCTGAAAGTCGGCGACCAGCTGGCCGGACGCTTTTTCAACGCTTACGGTGAACCGGTGGACGGCGGTCCCGCACCCGAAGGACGAGAAGTAGAGATTGGCGGACCCTCGGTCAATCCGGTGCGTCGCAAACAACCTTCCGAGCTGATTGCTACCGGCATCGCTGGTATCGACCTCAATAACACCTTAGTTACAGGGCAGAAGATACCGTTCTTCGCCGATCCCGACCAGCCTTTCAATCAAGTCATGGCGCTTGTAGCTCTGCGTGCCGAATCGGATAAAATCATACTCGGCGGCATGGGTATGACTAACGATGATTACCTGTTCTTCAAAAACACTTTTAGTAATGCGGGCGCTCTGAACCGTATCGTCAGCTTTATAAATACGACCGAAGACCCTTCGGTTGAACGTATTCTTGTGCCTGACATGGCGTTGACGGCAGCCGAATACTTCGCAGTCGAGAAGCACGAAAAAGTGCTTGTCCTATTGACGGATATGACTAATTATGCCGACGCTTTAGCTATCGTCTCGAACCGTATGGATCAGATTCCGTCGAAGGACTCGATGCCCGGCTCGCTCTATTCCGACCTTGCCAAGATATACGAGAAAGCGGTGCAGTTTCCCGACGGCGGCTCTATCACTATTATTGCCGTTACTACGCTTTCGGGCGGCGATATCACCCACGCCGTACCCGATAACACAGGTTATATCACCGAAGGTCAGCTCTACCTGCGCCGCGACAGCGATGTAGGCAAGGTTATCGTTGACCCTTTCCGTTCGCTCTCGCGACTGAAACAGTTAGTTGTGGGTAAGAAGACGCGCGAAGACCATCCGCAAGTGATGAACGCCGCAGTGCGCCTCTATGCCGACGCTGCCGACGCCAAAACAAAGATGGAAAACGGCTTCGACCTTACCGATTACGACTCCCGAACGCTGGCTTTCGCACGCGATTACTCGGAGAAGCTGCTGGCTATCGACGTCAATCTCAATACTACCGAGATGCTCGATGTAGCTTGGAATTTGTTCTCGAAGCACTTTACCCCCGCAGAGGTCAATATCAAACAGGAACTTGTAGATAAATACATGAAAACTAACTGATGGCCATAACGTTTCAATATAACAAAACTTCGCTTCAGGGGCTGGAAAAACAGTTGAAGATACGCGAACGCGCCTTGCCGACAATCAAAAGCAAGGAGAGTGCGCTACGCCTCGAAGTGAAACGCACAAAAGACGAGATGATCGCCCTCGAAGACAAGCTGGAAGCCGATATCAGAAGTTATGAGAACATGGCGGCGCTATGGTCGGAGTTCGATCCGGCGTTGATTGCGGTCGATAACGTTTCGCTCTCGACCCGCAAAATAGCAGGCGTTATCGTACCTGTGCTTGATAATATAAAGTTCGATATCCGTCATTTCAGTCTTTTCAATAATCCTTCGTGGTTTTATGACGGTATTAATGTGCTGCAAACGCTGGCTTCAACAGGTATTGAGGCTGAATTTACCGGCCTTAAACTCAATATGTTGGAACGCGCTCGTCGCAAGACGACACAGAAACTGAATCTTTTCGAGAAAGTGCAGATACCCGGCTATAAAGACGCCGTTCTCAAGATAAAACGCTTTATGGAAGACGAAGAAAGTCTCTCGAAATCATCGCAAAAAATCATGCGTGCAAATCAGGAAAAACGTAACAAAGAAGAGGAGGTTGAGCTATGATAGAAAAAATGTATAAGTACGCCTTTTTAGTATATCACAAGGAATATAAGGCCTTCCTCGAAGGCTTGCGCGAATTTGGCGCTGTGCACATTACACAGTTTAATCCTACGAATGAACATCATGTTATTCAGGAGCTTAAAGAGCAACATCGGCGCGTCAAAAATCAGCTCAATTTCTTCGACGAGCTACTAACACGCCACAAATCAGCCGAATCCGTTCAATCCATTGAGCCAATTCAATCCATACCGTCCTTACTTTCGCGAGTTGAGGCTTTACGCGAGGATGCGAGCAAACTCCGCTCCTCAATATCCTTGTTCGAAAAAGAGCGCGAAGCCTTTGCGCTATGGGGTGATTTCTCTTACGAAACGATTGGAAAAATGCGCGAATCGGGCTATGTAGTGTCGTTTTTCACTTGCCCCGAATCTCACTACAACGAAGCATGGGAAAAGACTTATAATGCGCTTAAAATAAACACATTTCAATCGACGGTATATTTTGTTACCATAACCCGCATCGGCGCTGTTCTGCCTATTGACGCCGACCGCGCCAAACTGCCACTCAAAGATTACCGCAGTATCTCGGACGAAATCGAGCAAGCGACCCTTCAAAAGGAAGAAGTAGAAAAGGAATTGCTAAAGATAGCACGCACCGATTACGCTTCACTGAAAAGATTGAGCGTCGAACTCGAAAACGAGACGGAATGGAACGGAGTGATGGCGCAAACATCGCACGAAGCGGCTGATAAACTGATGTTTATTGAAGGCTGGATTCCGGCCGACAAAAGAACGGAGATGATCCGCACTCTCGACGCTAAAGGTTATTTCTACCAAAACCTCGAAATAACCGACGAAGACAATATACCTATCAAGCTGAAAAACAACCGTTTTACACGACTTTTTGAGCCTCTGACGCAGATGTATTCGATGCCCAACTATAAGGAGTTTGACCCTACACCACTCTTCGCGCCGTTTTTCATGCTTTTTTTCGGCCTCTGTTTCGGCGACGGCGGCTATGGTCTCCTGCTCGTACTCGCTGCATTATTCCTCAAACCTAAGGTATCCGAAAGTCTCAAGCCCATACTCTCGTTAGTCTCGTATTTCGGCATTGCTACTATGGTCGTAGGCTTACTCACCGGCTCGTTCTTCGGATTTTCCATAGCCGCGTTCAGTACTTTCGCCTCAGTCAAAAAGTATTTTCTGACTTCTGATAATCTGATGATAATCTCGCTCGTTATAGGGTTTTTTCACGTTGTTTATGCCAAAATAATTGCCGCTATGAAGATAAAGATTCAACGCGGACTTAAATACAGCCTCTCGGCTTTCGCATGGATTTTCGTTATCGTCTCGTCGGCCTGCGTTCTCGTGCTGCCTAAGGCTAATATACATCTGCCGCAGACGGTCGAATACGCCCTCTATGGCATTGCCGGTCTTTCCGCTTTGGTGGCGCTGTTCTACAATACTCCGGGCAAAAACGTCTTTCTTAATTTCGGATCGGGTTTGTGGAATACATACAACACCGTTTCAGGCCTCGTAGGCGACGTTCTCTCGTATATCCGCCTCTATGCAATCGGTCTGACCAGCGCACTGCTCGGCGGCGTTTTCAATACGATGGCTATCGATCTGACTGCTTCGATGAATCCTTTTATCCGCTGGCTTCCGATGCTGCTTATCCTGCTTGTAGGCCACGCGCTTAACTTCGGATTAGGCATCATCAGTTCGCTCGTGCACCCTCTGCGACTTATTTATGTCGAGTACTACAAGAACTCCGAATTTGAAGGCGGAGGTATTGACTATAAACCTTTCACAAAGAAATAAATCAAATTAATTACAAACTTAATAAAACAGAAAAATTATGGAACCAATTGTATTAGCCTATATTGGCGTGGCATTTATGGTAGGATTGAGTGGAATAGGAAGCGCTTTCGGTCTGACTATCTGCGGTAACACAGTTATCGGCGCAATGAAGAAAGCGCCAGAAAAGATGGGAACGTACATCGGACTTAGCGCACTTCCGAGTTCGCAAGGTCTGTACGGCTTTGTCGCTTATATGATGGTGCAGGAATATCTTGTGCCCGAAATCTCATGGATAGTAGCGGGCGGAATATTCGGCGCCGGACTGTTGATGGGCTTTGCCGGCCTCTTCTCTGCAATTCGTCAGGGTCAGGTATGCGCCAACGGAGTAGCCGCTACCGCTGCCGGTCATAACGTCTTTGCCACAACTATGGTAATGGCCGTTTTCCCCGAACTTTACGCCATCCTCGCCCTTGTTGTGTCTATACTTATAGCCGGAACGTTCGCTTAATTCTCATATTTTCTGCCATTTTGTCATAATTGATGACAAAATTTAGGCGGAAGAGCGCTATTTATGTTTTGGCACATTATTTGAAGATAATCAATCGAACTGAGTAAAATCAATTCGAGATAGTAGAATATAAGTATAACTAAAACATAAATAAACAATGGGAAAAATTATTGGAATAGACTTAGGAACAACAAATTCATGCGTTGCCGTACTTGAAGGCAACGAACCTGTAGTCATACAGAACAGCGAAGGCAAGCGCACAACTCCTTCGATTGTAGCTTTTGTTGACGGCGGCGAGCGCAAGGTAGGCGACCCTGCCAAGCGTCAGGCCATCACTAACCCCAAGAACACTATCTTTTCGATAAAGAGGTTCATGGGCGAAAGGTTCGACAACATGAAAAAAGAGACTTCGCGCGTACCGTATAGCGTTATTTGCGGAGATAACAACACGCCCCGCGTGGACATCAACGGACGCTTCTATACTCCTCAGGAAATATCAGCTATGGTGCTTCAAAAGATGAAGAAGACGGCTGAGGATTATCTGGGGCAGGAAGTTACGGAGGCTGTCATCACCGTGCCGGCGTATTTTAGCGACGCCCAAAGGCAGGCGACTAAAGAAGCAGGCGAGATAGCCGGTCTGGTCGTTAAACGTATCGTCAATGAGCCTACTGCGGCGTCGCTGGCTTATGGTCTCGACAAATCGAGCAAGGATATGAAAATCGCTGTGTTCGACCTTGGAGGCGGCACTTTCGACATCTCTATCCTTGAGCTTGGAGGCGGTGTGTTCGAGGTTAAATCGACTAATGGCGACACTCATCTCGGAGGCGACGACTTCGACCATGTCATTATAGACTGGCTGGCCGAAGAGTTTTTGAAAGACGAAAACATAGACCTGCGCAAAGATCCGATGGCGCTGCAACGTCTGAAAGAAGCAGCCGAGAAAGCTAAGATTGAACTGTCGAGCAGCACCGGCACTGAAATCAATCTGCCTTACATAATGCCGGTTGACGGTATTCCAAAGCACCTTGTCCGCACGCTGACACGCGCCAAATTCGAGCAATTAGCCGACAAACTGATACAGGCATGTCTGCAACCCTGCAAACAGGCGCTCTCGGACGCCGGTCTGAATACTTCGGAGATTGACGAGGTAATCCTCGTAGGCGGTTCAACCCGCATCCCCGCTATTCAGGAACTTGTTGAAAAATTCTTCGGCAAAGCGCCTTCGAAAGGCGTTAATCCCGACGAAGTTGTGGCTGTGGGAGCGGCTATTCAGGGCGGAGTGCTTTCGGGCGACGTCAAGGATGTAGTTCTGCTCGACGTAACGCCGCTCTCGCTCGGTATTGAGACTATGGGTGGAGTTATGACGCGTCTTATCGACTCTAACACTACTATCCCTACTCGCAAGTCGGAGGTTTTCACTACCGCAGCCGACAATCAGCCGTCCGTAGAGATACACGTCCTGCAAGGCGAACGTTCGCTGGCTCGCGACAATAAATCTATCGGACGCTTCCATCTTGACGGAATACCGACAGCTATGCGCGGAATACCGCAGATAGAAGTTACATTTGACATCGACGCCAACGGTATTCTCAACGTCTCGGCTAAGGACAAAGGCACAAATAAAGTTCAAAGCATCCGCATAGAGGCTTCGAGCGGACTAAGTGACGACGAAGTTAAGCGCATGAAAGCCGAAGCCGAAGCAAACGCCGAAGCCGACAAGAAAGAGAAGGAACGCATCGACAAACTCAATCAGGCCGACAGCACCATCTTCCAAACCGAAAAGCAGCTAAAGGAACTTGGCGACAAACTTCCTTCCGACAAGAAATCGCTTATTGAGGCTTCGCTTGCCAAGTTGAAAGACGCTCACAAGGCTCAGGATATAGCAGCGATAGACGCCGCTCTGACCGAGTTGAATGCCAACTTCCAAGCCGCAAGTCAAGACCTCTATAATGCCCAGGCTCAAGCAAATGCCGGTGCAGGCGCAGGCTCGCAGGCCGGTTCGCAAGCCGGACCTCAGCCCGGCGACGGTCAGCCGAACGGCAACCCCAACGGCGACAATAACGTTACCGACGTGGACTTCGAGGAAGTAAAATAAGTGTCTCCTTCCCAACCCCTCCCAACAAAGACGGGAGGGGTTATGGGGAGGTCAACAACCCATCCCCTCAAATAAGGGAGCGACAAAAGCACAGAATGAGAGCTAAGCTATTAATATTTGCAATATTATTCACAGCCGGCACGGTTGCGGCGGAGGCGCAAAATGTCGGATTAGTGCTGAGCGGCGGAGGCGCAAGAGGCGCTGCGCACATCGGCGTTATCAAGGCTCTTGAAGAAAACAACATACCTATAGATTACATATCCGGCACTTCGATAGGAGCTATTGTCGGCAGTCTTTATGCTATGGGATATACCCCCGATGAGATGCTGCAGCTGTTGCTTTCCGAAGAGTTTGTTCATTGGCAGACGGGCGTTATCAGCGAAAAATATATCTATCATTTCAGGAAACCCGACGAGACCCCTAACTTCATGACTTTTGCGCTCAATATGCGCGATTCGGTAATCTTCGACGGCTTGTTGCCCGGCAGCATAGTCAATCCTGTACAGATGAATCAGGCTTTCTTGGAGCTTTACGCGCAGGCTACAGCCAAGTCGGGATGGAATTTCGACAATCTGTTTGTGCCCTTTCGTTGCATGGGCGCCGACATCTACGGCAAGCGGTCGATAGTGTTTCGCAGCGGCGACTTGGGAGAAGCAGTACGTGTTTCGATGACATTCCCTTTCGTCTTCAAACCTATCTGGAAGAACGGCGTTCCTCTGTTTGACGGCGGCATCTACGACAATTTCCCCATCAAGGTGATGAAGGAAGATTTCAATCCGGAATATATTATCGGTTCGGCAGTGCGCGGCGGAGGCTGGAAACCTTCCGAAAACCCCATCAATCAGGTTGAGCCGATGATTATGCAGAAGACCGATTATGAAATCCCCGAAGAAGAAGGACTGTTAATCGAGATGCGATTGCCGGACGTTTTTCTGCTTGATTTCTACAAGGCTAAAGAGGTGATGCAGACAGGTTACGAGCGCACTCTGGCGGTTATCGACAAGATAAAGAAGGACGTCGAACGCGAGACGACATTGGAAGAAGTAACTCGACGGAGAGATGAATACAAGGCGAGTCTGCCGCAATTGACGTTCAAGAATATCTACATTACGGGCGTAACCGAAGATCAGCGTCGCTACATCACAGCCGAGTTGAAGCACGGCATTGAAGGCGAGTTTTCGATGGAAGATTTTCGCCGAGCCTACTTCAAGATGCTGACCTATTCAAAGATAAAGGAGATAATCCCGACGGCGGTCTATAATTGGAAAGAGCTGTCATTCGACCTGTATTTAGCTATCAAAATAAAGGAAGAATTGAAGGTTTCGATAGGCGGCAATGTATCCTCACACCAGGCCAATCAATTATTTTTAGGACTCGAATATCAATCTCTCGGCGTATCTTCAGCCGATTTCAACGCCAACTTCCAGATGGGCAATTCTTACAGCGGCGTCGCTCTCGAAGGGCGTTTCTACACCTCCTCGCGGGTGTCGGGATTTATCGGCGTCAAGCTCAAATATTCCAACAAAAACTACTCCCAGAGCCAGTCTTTATTCTACGAAGACGTGATGCCGGCATTCATCAAGAAGCAGGAGCGTTTCATGCGTCTGTCATACGCCGTTCCATTTGTTATGCGCTCGAAATTAGAGTGGTTTGCAGGGCTTGGACAGGTGTATGATTATTATTATCAAACGACCTCGTTCAGCAAAATCGACTTCGACGCCAGCCGTTACAACCTGCTTAATACCGGTTTCAGGTTCGAGCGAAACTCGCTTAATTACAAGCAATATGCCACCGAAGGACGCTATCAGCTGCTGAACGGACAATACGTTCTGGGAGACGAGAATTTCAGATCCGGAGAAATGAACAACTTCACCGACATTAAGCAACATCAGTGGTTTCAGGTGAAAGGCTCGTGGACTAATTTCCCCAAAATGAAACGTAAATTCAGTCTTGGGTTGATGGGCGAGGCGGTTTACAGCACCAAGCAATTCAGCTCAAATTATACCGCATCCGTACTTCGCGCCTCCTCGTTCACGCCTACGCCTCACAGCAAAATCTCGTTCAACGAAGCTTTTCATGCCACAAGCTATCTCGCCGGCGGCATCATCCCTGTCTGCAAACTCAACGACGTACTGCACCTGCGCATGGAAATATACGGTTTCATGCCCTTGCAGGACATCCGAAAAGAGGTACAGGAAGTGAACGCCGTTAATACATATAATGCCCGATACGGCGACTATTTCAAGACATGGCAGATGATGGGCGAGACCGCTCTGGTACTGCAGTTGCCGTTTATTTCGGTCAGCCTCTTCGCTAACTGCTACAGTTATCCGAAGAACAACTACAATATAGGTCTGAATATAGGGTATCTGGTGTTCGATTCCGGCTTTTTCGAATAATTTTTTGCGAAAAATTTTGCAGATTAAAAAAAAGTCCGTATCTTTGCAGCGCAAAAAACAGAAAACAATTGGCTCCGTGGCTCAACTGAATAGAGCATCTGACTACGGATCAGAAGGTTACAGGTTTGAATCCTGTCGGAGTCACCAATTGTTTCAGACCAAGAGGTTGTCCGCTTTCCGGGCAACCTCTTCTCTTTGTATGACTAACATGAAATCAACCGACAGTCTCATCCGTAAAATCTCAATCCTGATCAACCCGAATCAACCTGAATCAACCAAAAAACATCTCCCTGAATCTCCCCTCAAAATCATCCCCCTCTCATCCCCCTATCTTTCACCTGAATTTCCTCATAAACAAAAATAATTGCAAAAAAATTTGGTGGGATGAAAATAAAACTCTACCTTTGCTGCGCTCTTATGGATGCCGGGTATCGTTACAGGAGTTGTAACGAATGGCAGTGATAAGGCGACGCAATCAAAAGTAGGAAATATGGTGAATTACAAACCGAAATCAATTCGTGTCCCGTATTTGCAGACGGCTTTAAGCCCGACGGCATACGCTTCGGCGAACATCCGAGTTCCGTATTTGCAGACGGCTTTAAGCCTGACGACATACGCTTCAGCGACCTCTAATTTTGGCCGACCGAACTTTGTTGTCCGGGAAACAAGTGCATGCCAACCTTGCATGACGCCATCTTCATACGCAGAAGAAGCCATAAAACCGAAAAAACATCTCCTTACGCGTAAGGAGCAGCCAACCAACCATCGGAGACATCTCCTTACGCGTACGGAGCAGCCAACCACCCTTCGGAGACATCTCCTTACGCGTAAGGAGCAACCAACCAACCTTCGGGGACGTCTCCTTACGCGTAAGGAGCAGCCAACCAACCTTCGGAGACATCTCCTTACGCGTAAGGAGCAGCCAACCAACCTTCGGGGACATCTCCTTACGCGTAAGAAGTGCCTTACACGTACTTGCAGGGCATATTCAATCGAAATTACTTTTTAAATAATATTTATTCACTTAAAACTCAAACATCATGACAGTATCAAAATTTGTAGCATTAATCAAATTAATCGCATTCTCTCTTCTGCGTAACGAAGAGCATCATTCATTTATGGTAGCATTCAGGCAACTGATTACCACATTCAAGGACGTCAACGAGTTGTTGACCCTCTTTCTCGCTCCGTTCGACGAGCTTGTACTGCTCGAACAGGAGTTGATGGACGCTTCGCGCAAGAGCAATCTCACGGAGCATATAGTAGAAGTAGATGAACGCCTCGACAGAGACCTCGTCGGACTGAAATCGGCCGTATTTACGGCGCTTCATCACTTCGACCCGACGCACGTAGCGGCGGCGAAGATACTCGAAAATTACCTTAAACCCTTCGGCAGCATAGGCAGTAAATCCTACAAGGCCGAATCCGCCGCAGTACAGAAGCTGGTTTTCGACATGCTCAATACCTACGCTCCGCAGGTTACGATACTCGGTCTGGGCGAATGGATTGAAGAAATCAACCTTGCAGAGGTAGAATTCACCACTACCTATGCCGAGCGCAATGCCGAGCAGGCAGACCGTCCGCAGGCAGAAATCCGCGACGTCCGGCGAGACATGGAAGGATACTATTTTAAGATGACTAACGTTGCCGAGGCTGACGTCAATCTTAACGGTCCGGCAAAGTGCGGCGAGTTCATCCGGCAGCTCAACAATCAGATTGATGACTACAACGCCGGTCTGTACCCCACGCGCCACGACATCATCCATGCCGTAGCCGTGCCCATCCCGACGCAGAAGTACACCGGCAAGGCTATCATCCCGATACCGGAAGTACACTACGTACAGGAAGGCCATCCGACGGTAGAACTCGTCTTCTCGGTTGACTTCACCGTAACATACAAGGAAAACGTCAATGTAGGCGACGCCGAACTCATCATCCACGGCAAAGGCAAGTACAAAGGCAAAAAAACCATCACCTTCAATATCGAAAGAACGGTATGAATCGCGGCAGACAGAGGACGTTC
>JAITNE010000069.1 GCA_031290635.1 Tannerella sp.
CTGTGTCCTTGCGTCTGCAAGACTTGTCCGTCTTACCACCATGAGGCGTGTTGCTTTACAAATTCTTCATGAGTGATTGTTCGGTTGTTCTTATAATCATCCATGCCTTGCTCTATCTCAGCATGCAGATCATTATCCGAAGTATATTTCTTATCCGAAGTATATTTCCCCGGATATTGAAAAACAATAGATAGGAGGGCGGCGAGGCCGATCAGGAGGGGATAGTAAAGGTGTGAGACGACGTCGACGGGGCGGGCAAGGTTGGAGGTGAGGGCGGAGGCTATCAGGACTTGTGCGCCGTAGGGGAGGAGGCCTTGTACGGCGCAGGAGAGGGTGTCCAGCAGGCTGGCGGTGCGGCGGGGGTCGATGTGGAAGGTCTGGGCGATTTGCTTGGCGATGGGTCCGACGACGATCAGGGCGATGGTGTTGTTGGCGGTGCAGAGGTCGGTGCAGGTGATGAGGGCGGCTATGGAGGCTTCGGCTTTGCGCTTGGAACGGATGCGGCTGGTGATTTTCAGGACGAGGTAGTCGATGCCGCCGTTGTTGCGGACTACTTCAAAGAGTCCGCCTGCCATGAGGGTGATTATTATCAGTTCACTCATGTCGTGGACGATGCCGTTGTTGATGGCTGTTGCCCAGTTCCAGACGGTGAAGTCGGCGTCGAAGAGTCCGATTGCGCCTGTCAGAAGGACGCCGGAGAGTAGGACTATCATTACGTTTACGCGGGAGAGGGCAAGGACGAGGGTGAGGATGTAGGGGAGGATTTTTGGCCAGGCGACAGCGGCGGGTGGGTCGAGCGAGGGGTGGAGTCCGAAGCCGCGATAGAGGTAGTAAAGGGTCAGGAGGAGGGCTACAGGCCAGATGATATGGAGGTTGACGAGGAATTTGTCTGTCATGCGGACGTTTTGGGTTTGGGTGGCGACGATGGTGGTGTCGGAGATGAAGGAGAGGTTGTCGCCAAACATCGAGCCTCCGATGACTATGCCGAGCATTTCGGGCAGACTGACGCCGGTTTGGGGTGCAAGTCCGAGGGCGATGGGGGTTAGTGCGGCGATGGTTCCGCAGGATGTGCCCATCGCAATGGAGATGAAACAGGCGGCGATAAACATGCCGGCGGGTATGACGCCGGCTGGCAACAGGCTGAGGACGGCGTTGACGGTGGCGTCGGCGGCTCCGGTGGCTTTGGCGCTGCCGGCGAAGGCTCCGGCAAGGATGAAGATTAGTATCATCTGCATGATGGTGGGGTTGGATGCGCCGTTGCAGTAGGTGCGGATGCGGGTGGCGATTGTGCCTTTAGCGCTGAGCAGGGCGGCTATCGAGGTGATGGCGAAGGCTACCGAGACGGGGATGCGGTTAAGGTCGCCGGTTAGCAGGAAGGTCAGGATATAGAGGAAGAAAAAAAGCCCGAGCGGAAGAAGGGCGCGGCCGTTGGCGTTGTGCATGAGGTTTTAAGAGTGAAGAGTGAATAGTGAATAGTGAATAATGGGGACGAGGTCTTCAAACTCGGGGTTGAACTCTTCAAACTTGAGTTTGAGGTCTTCAAACTTGAGTTTGAGTCTTTCAAACTTGAGTTTGAGGTCTTCAAACTTGAGTTTGAGTCTTCCAAAAATACTTCTGAATCTGTTGAAAATGCTTTTGTATCTCCCAAAAAATGAACAAAGCTGGAGCTTTGTTCCTCCCGGCTATCTGAAAATACTCCGAAATCGTACAAAACAGTCGCATTCATATTAAGAAATTCTTCTGATTTAAACTATCCCCGAAAATCCCATGAAGGCCATGGCTAACAGTCCGGCGGTGATTAAAGCTATCGGCATGCCCTGCATCGCACGGGGGATGTGCGTGCGCTCGAGCTGCTCGCGGATGCCGGCGAATATGATGAGCGACAAAGCAAATCCTATAGCCGTTGAGATGGCGAAAACGATGGATTGCAAGAGGCTGTAATCTTTTTGTATTACCAAAATGGCGACGCCAAGGATGGCGCAGTTGGTCGAAATCAGGGGTAGAAATACGCCCAGCGCTTGGTAGAGCGGGGGGGAGACTTTTTTGACGACTATCTCGACCATCTGTACCAGGGCGGCGATGATGAGGATGAAAACGATGGTCTGGAGGTAGTCGAGGCCGAAGGGGTCGAGGACTTGCTTTTGGATGATGAAGGTTACGATGGTCGAGATGGTCAGGACGAAGGTTACGGCCATGCTCATGCCCAGCGCGGAGTCGACTTTTTTGGAGACGCCCAGGAAGGGACAGATGCCCAGAAACTGCGACAGAACGATGTTGTTGACGAAGACTGATGCTACGAATATGATGATGTAGTCCATTGTGAGGGGGTTTTAGGGGTTGGTTTTGAGTTTGTTGACGATGGCGATGAGGTAGCCGAGAGCGATGAATGCGCCGGGGGCAAGGACGAATAGCAGTGCGCCGTAGTTTTCGGGGTAAAGCGCGTAGCTGAAGGCTTTGCCGGAGCCGAGTATCTCGCGCAGGAGGCCGAGCAGGGTTAGCGCCAAAGTGAATCCGGCGCCGACGCCAATGCCGTCAAAGGCTGATGCGATGAGGGTGTTGCGGGAGGCGAAGGACTCGGCGCGGCCAAGGACGATGCAGTTGACGACTATCAGGGGGATGAATAAGCCCAGATTTTTGTACAGCTCGGGCAGAAAGGCTTGCATGACCATCTGCAGGATTGTAACAAAGGAGGCTATAACTACGATGTACGCAGGGATGCGTACCTGGTCGGGGATAAGGCGCTTGATCCCCGAAATGACGATGTTCGAGCATATCAGGACGAAGGCCGTAGCTAATCCCATGCTCATGCCGTTGATGGCCGACGAGGTCGTGGCAAGCGTCGGACACATGCCCAGCATCAACACGAAGGTCGGGTTCTCGTCTATAATACCGTTTTTTATTATTTTAAAATTGGTCATTGTATGTTGGTTTAAATAATTAATTTTATTGTTTTGGATGCGGATTAGCTTGTCCACGTTATAAATTTTTTTGTCCACTAATTGCACGAATTGCACGAATTGAATTTTTGAGTAAGTAATGTTATAAATTATCTTGTCCACTAATTTCACTAATTTCACGAATTGAATTTCTGAGTAAGATGATTGCACTAATTTAAGTTTGATGCAGTCAATTTTTCTGTTAAGTGATTTATATTAATTGAAAACAGGATTGCTTCGATAAATGTTTAGATTGCTTCGTTCCTCGCAATGACGTTAGTTCTTCCACGTCATTGCGAGGAACGAAGCAATCTTAATTCTCAATTCTCTTCTCTTAATTCTTAATTTTTAATTCTCAATCGTCTGCTCTCTTCTCTTAATTCTTAATTTTTAATTCTTAATTGTTTATTGTTTTGTTGCTCCGGTGGATGCGTCGTTAGTGTTAGTGAAGGCGGTGAAGGCGGTGTTGATAGCGTCGAGGAAGGCGCGGGATGAGATTGTGGCTGCTGTGATTGCGTCAACGTCTCCTCCGTCTTTGACGACCTTGAGAAGTCCTTCTTTCATGTCGCGGCCGATGACGCTTTGGCGGTTGCGGGCGACGCTAAACCATTCCTGCATCTTTGAACCCAGACCGGGCGTCTCACTGTGTTCGAGCACCGAGTAAGCAAAGACTTTGTTGTCCTTGTCGAACCCTACCATCACCCGGATAAGTCCGCTAAAGCCTTTTTTAGACCGACTTTCAACTGCGCAACCTGCGTAAACCTCGCCTTTGCGGGCGGGATAAACCGTGAGCGAATCGCCCTCCGGCGTGGCAATAAGGTAGCGCTCGTCAGACGGATTGTTGTCGAACTCCGGCGTAACGCTTTTGATGGCGTTACGGAGCGTAGCCGCATTGGAAGCCGCAATTGCTTCAGCCGTAAACCTGTTTGTGGCCGAAAGAGCCAGACCTGCAACAAGGCAGATGCCCGTCAACGACATGAGAATATTACCGAATGAAGATTTTAATTTATTCATTTATTTTCCTCCGAAATGTTTTGGTTTAAGATAAGTATTTATCAGCGGGGTCAGGGCGTTCATTATCAGAATAGCGAACGACATGCCTTCGGGATATGCCCCGTAAACGCGAATCAGCACGGTTATCAGCCCGATGCCGACGCCGTAAACAAGCATCCCCCCGGCGGACATCGGCGAAGTAACATAGTCGGTCGCCATAAAGACAGCGCCCAGCATCAACCCGCCGGCAGTGAGATGAATCAGCGGGTTGAACTCCGCAAGCTGCGTCGTAGCGAAGAGAATGCCCGTGAAGACGGCTACAGTCGCAAGTATGGCGACCGGAATATGCCAGGTGATTATCTTGCGAAAGAGTAAATATCCCGCGCCAAGCAGCAATGCAATCTCGCTGACTTCGCCCAGACTGCCGCCGGTCAATCCTGTGGCTGCATCCTTGAAGGAAGATATTGCGTCAGGGTTGAAGTGAAGCAGCGAAAGGGTAGTAGCGCCTGTTTGCGCATCAATGTAATCCGTCGGAAAGACGCCGGGCAGAGGCCAGGTAGTCATCTGCGCCGGAAAAGAGATGAGCAGGAAGACGCGACCTACAAGCGCTGGGTTGAAAATGTTGTTGCCAAGCCCGCCAAACGACATCTTGCCGACGCCAATAGCCGCCAAAGCTCCCGGAATGACTATCCAGACAGGGAGATTGGATGGCAGATTGAATGCCAGCAGTACGCCCGTCAGGATAGCCGAGCCGTCGAATACTGTGGTCTGTCGGCGAAGCAGATATTTCTGTATCACGAACTCGAAGAGTACGCAGGATGCTACCGACGTAAGCGTTACTATCAGCGCTCCAAGCCCGAAGCAGTAAAGCGAGACCGCTAAAGCCGGAGTCAGGGCGATAAGTACGCCGTACATGTTTTTGCTGATTGAATCGCCGCTGTGGATGTGTGGCGAAGGTGATATGATTAAATTTCCCATCTTTGTGAATTAAATTTTTCTTGCTCGGATGATGCCGGTTACTTTCGCTTTAGCGACGCGGATATAGTCTAACAGCGGGCGGTTAGCGGGACAAACGTAATTGCACGAGCCGCATTCTATGCAATCTACAACGTAGTTCTTCTCAGCCGTATCCCAGACCTTGTACTCCGTGAGGTTCATCAGGAGGCTGGGTTCAAGTCCCATCGGACAGGCTCTGACGCATTTGGCGCAGCGGATACAGTCGTGCATCTCACGGCGGACGGATTCGTCGGACTTTATCAGCAGTATGCCGGAGCTGCCCTTCATCACCGGCGAATCAGCGCTTACCATAGCTCGTCCCATCATCGGACCGCCGCCGATAATCTTGCCCGTATCCTCCGGCAATCCTCCGGCGGCCTCTATTAAGGATCTTACCGGCGTGCCGATGCGTGCAAGGAAGTTGGAAGGCTGCGCCAATGACTTGCCCGTAACCGTTACGACCCGCTCAATCAATGGTTTGTTCTTCTGGACGGCTTCATAGACGGCATAGACCGTGCCTGCGTTCTGCACTACCGCTCCGACGGAAACAGGCAGCGCGCCGCTCTTGACCTGACGGCGCATGACGGCGTCAATCAACTGCTGTTCGCCTCCCTGCGGGTACTGCACTTTCAGCGACATGACTTCTACGCCTAAGCGTTTCCGGGCGAATCGGCTAAGTAATGCGATGGCGTCCGGCTTATTGCTTTCGACGCCGATAACGGCGCGATCGATGCCGAGCGCTCCCATCAGGATAACAGTCCCGACTACTATTTGCTCGGCTTTGGCCATTATCAGCGAGTGGTCGGCGGTGAGGTAAGGCTCGCACTCTACAGCGTTGACGATAAGTATCTCGGCTTTGATGCCGGGAGGGGGCGATAGTTTTACTTTCGTCGGAAACGTAGCGCCTCCCATGCCTACTACGCCTGCCGCTTCTATCTTGGCGATGATGTCGGGGACGATGAGGGGGCAGTCATGGATAATTTCTTCGCTACGGTCGATGCAGTCTTCCCACTCATCTCCTTCGACGGTGATGAAAACGGCCTGACGAGCTATGCCCGAGCCGTCCGTCATCATGTCAACCTTGCTTACCGTGCCCGATACCGACGAGTGAACGTTAGCCGAAACAAAGCCCGTAGCCTTGCCGATAAGCGTGCCGACCTTTACTTTGTCGCCCTTCGCGACCGTAGCCGTTGCGGGAGCGCCGAGGTGCTGGCCGAGAGATATTACCGCCTCTGCCGGCGGAGCTATCGACTCTATCGGACGACCTGCCGATAATTTATTTGACTTTGGATGAATACCTCCGATTCTGAACGTGCGCATGTAGTTATGTAATTATTGTTCAACTGTCAATTTTTTCTCCGGGAAATTAAGCTCGTGGATAGCGCCGGTAGGACAAACGGGGACGCACTTGCGGCACAGTCGACAGCGTGTATCTTCGATAAAGGCGAGGTTGTCGGCTATCGTGATGGCGTCGAACGCACATTCCTTCAAGCATTTGTTGCATCCGATGCAGGCGTTCTTACAGGCTTTGCGAGCCGTGCCGCCCTTGTCTTTGTTCATACACGAAACGTAGATACGTCGTGATTTAGGGCCTTTCTTCCTTAACTCTATCAGATTCTTCGGACACGCTTTGACACACGCGCCGCAGGATGTGCACTTGTCTTCGACGACCTCTGCCAAGCCCGTTTCCTTATTAATATGTATTGCGTCGAAGTCGCAGGCGTCCACACAGTCGCCCAGACCCAGACAGCCGAAAGAGCATCCCGTCTCTCCTGAGTAGAGAGCCGCCGCTATCGTGCAACTTTTGGCGCCATCATAGACGTTAATGCGCGGACGTACCTCGCATGTACCGTTACATCTTACTACAGCTATCTTCGGCAGACTTACGCCGGCTTCTTTGCCCATTATTTCAGCAACCTTTTTCATTACCTCGCCGCCTCCAACCGGACAAAGCAGTCCGTCGAGCGTGTCAGCCCCGACACAAGCGCCGGCAAATCCTCCGCACCCCGGATAGCCGCATCCTCCGCAGTTAGCGCCCGGCAACACGTCTGTAACAAGGCGAATGCGCGGATCTTCCTTCACCTCAAATTTCTTCGAGAGTACGTATAATATTATCGCCGCAACCGCCCCCAGGACGCCTAAAATCACAATCGCTATATACATTATGTCTTATATGTTTGTATCTTCCGAAAGTTTGAATACTATCTTCTTCTTTATCTTCTCTCTGAATACGTACAGCGCCGCATAGTAGGGCAGCAGGACGAGCAGACCTGCTATCGCTCCCGTAGCCTCGCTACGGCTAACCGTCAGTACGACCGTCAGCGCGATGACAACCAGCGCCAGCGGTACTGCGAAGACCGTTATCACCGCAAAGTAGCCCGACGAGCCGTTCACCGAAACTATAACCTTGTCATCAACCTTAAAGCGACCGGCAACATCTTCTATCTCCAGCAGCTTGCTCTTTTTCTCGGCAACGGCACAGGCTTCCCTGGCATAACAACTGCTACAGGCCGCTACCTGCTCAATCATTACGAGCGCAGTGTTGCCTTCGACGCTCTGAATAACGCCTCTATGCTCTATTGGAGAATGATTTCCGAGAGATGAATCAATCACAGGAATTCCGGCTATCGTATTATCCATCTTTTAGATGCTGAACGCGTCGAAACCGCCGTCGATAGGGGTAACCGTGCCTGTAACGAAAGCCGAAGCATCGCTTGCAAGCCATTGAACCGTGCCGAGCAGTTCTTCAGGCCTGCCCAGACGGTTGAACGGAGTATGAGCCATCACGGTCTTGCAGCGATCCGAAGGCGTACCGTCCGTGTTGGTCATCAATGCGCGGTTCTGCTCGGTGAGGAAGAAGCCCGGAGCAATAGCGTTAACGCGCAGACCTTCGCCGAACTTTATAGCCAGCTCGCCGGCCATGTATTGAGTAAAATTACTGATTGCAGCCTTCGCGCATCCGTAGCCTACCACGCGGGTGAGCGGACGCAGAGCCGATTCGGAAGACACATTGATGATGCTTCCCTTCTTTTGTTCGACCATCACGGTAGCAAAAACCATCGTCGGCAGTACAGTGCCGAACAGGTTCAGCTCGACTACCTTGCGGAATGCGTCCACATCAAGGTCGAAGAAGGTTTTGTCAGGCGGAATAGTTGCGCCCGCCATATTTCCACCGGCGAGGTTTATCAGCACGTCGATATGCCCGCAGGTATTCAGGACGTCTGTTCGATTTTGTTCCAGCATGGCTTTGTTGAGCACGTCGGCGGTGAGGAACAGAGCGTTGCCGCCCGCCTTCCTGATCTCGTCGACGAGGGATGAACCGCCTTCGACATTGCGGTCGAGGACTACTACCCGGGCGCCTTCGCCGGCTAAATGCTTAGCCATGCAACTGCCTAAAATTCCGCATCCACCGGTCAGGATGACTACTTTCTCTTTAACACTGAATAAATTTATCATACTTAAAATATTTAATTAAAACCGCGGCAAAAGTACAACAAAAAAATTAAAATCTACTCGACGGCGAATCTGTTTAGATGATTTTGCGTTGTAGTTGAACCGCTGCTTACGCTTTTTACATGCGGGAAGCGGGGGTCAGAACCGCAGGCGAGGATTGCGTGCGGCGTTGACTTCGTCGAGTCGGCGGACCGGCGTTGTCAGGGGCATGGCGTGCAGGCTGTCGGGGTCGAGCCGAATCTGTTCGCGAACCTTCCGGAAGATGTCAATCGCTTCGTCCATCACTTCTTTCGATTCCGTCTCGGTAGGCTCAATCATCAGAGCTTCGTGCACTATCAAAGGGAAGTACATCGTAGGTGGATGCACGCCGTTGTCGAGCAGAGCCTTCGCCACATCCAAGGCCGAGACGCCCGTTTTGTCTTTGATGGCTTGCAGACTCAGCACGAACTCGTGCATGCACAATCCCTCGAAGGCGACGTCGTAAAAATCCGAGAGCCGCTTCTGCATGTAGTTGGCATTCAGAACAGCTTGAATGGAGGCTTCACGGAGGCCTGCAGCGCCAAGTCTCTTAATATACGTCAGCGCCCGCACTATTACCAGAAAGTGTCCGTAAAACGCCTTTACCGAGCCGATTGACTTCGAGGGCGATGCGAATGAATAGGAGACTTCTTCGGATGCAGCAGAATTGATCCCGATAGCTTCGGAGACGGTTTTTGACGCGACAGCTTTGTCCCGAACATCTCCTGAGACGCCGGCTTTCGACACGGCTACTACCTGATTATTCGGCAGGAACTCGCGCAAAAAATCCTTGCATCCGACCGGCCCTGAACCGGGTCCTCCTCCTCCATGCGGCGTAGAAAACGTCTTGTGAAGATTCAGATGTACAACGTCGAAGCCCATATCCCCCGGACGCACGATACCCATCACGGCATTGAGGTTAGCGCCGTCATAGTAGTTAAGACCGCCGGCGTCGTGCACTATCCGAGTTATTTCGAGGATATTGGGGTCAAACAGACCGACTGTATTAGGATTCGTGAGCATCAATCCTGCGGTATCATCGCCGACCACTTCCCTCAATACGGCTAAATCTACGCAACCATGGGCGTCGGAGGGTATATTGATGACCGTCAGGCCGGCCATGTTAGCCGAAGCAGGATTAGTACCGTGAGCAGTGTCGGGGACGATGATTCGGGTACGTTTCGCGTCGCCGTGCGCGAGGTGGTAAGCCTTGATAAGCATCACTCCGGCAAACTCGCCATGCGCTCCGGCGGCCGGCTGAAAAGTAACAGCATCCATGCCGGTAATCTCGCAGAGGCAGCGTTCCGTTTCATGCAGCGCTTCGAGGCAACCCTGCGCCGTATGTGCAGGTTGAAGCGGATGTATGCCCGTAAATCCCGCCAGGGAAGCAGCTTCTTCGTTTATGCGCGGGTTATATTTCATCGTACAGGAGCCGAGAGGGTAGAAGCCGTTGTTGACGCCAAACGTGCGGCGTGCCAGACGTGTATAGTGCCTGCTCAGCTCGACCTCCGACAGTTGAGGAAGGTCGAGGGCTACAGCCCGACGGGCGCTATCAGGCAACGTTGCCTCCGGCACATCCAAGGCCGGCAGGAAATTACTCCCATGCCCTTTTTTACTTAATTCAAACAACAATTTCATATCGAATTATTTTTTAGTTCACTGATGAGGTCATCTATTTCGGCGCGGGAGTTCATCTCGGTGAAACACCAGAGCAGACCGTTGTTTTCGACCGGATAGCCTCCGAGCATGCCTTTGCTTTCGAGAGCAGCAAGCAAGGTTGACGTGTCCGTCGGGCACTCGGTAACAAATTCGTTGAAGAACTCGCCGCTGTAACGCAGCCCGAAGCCTTTCAGACTGCTGATGGCTGCTGCGGCGTAGTGCGCTTTGGATAGACACCGGGTAGCCACCTGACGCAGCCCGTCCGGACCCATTGCAGCCAGATAAACCGTAGCGGTCATGGCGCACAGAGCCTGATTGGAACAGATATTCGACGATGCTTTCTCACGCCGGATATGCTGTTCGCGAGCCTGCAAGGTCAGCACGAAAGCCCGACGTCCTTCAATATCGACAGTCTCGCCTGCGATACGCCCCGGAAGCCTGCGCATCAGGGCGGTCGTCGAAGCCATGAAACCCAGATAAGGACCTCCGAAAGCCAGCGGTAAACCTAAAGGCTGCCCTTCGCCTACGGCAATGTCAGCGCCCTGTTCGGACGGAGTTTTAAGTACTCCGAGCGACACCGGATTGACTCCCATCACATACCGTGCGCCTGCTGCGTGCACTATCCGTCCGATTTCCGCGGCGTCTTCGAGAAGTCCGCAGAAGTTAGGCTGCTGGAGGTAGAAACCTGCTACGGTATCATCCGAAGCCGCTCTCAGTGCGTCCAAATCGGTTATTCCGTTGTTGGTGGGTACGATGATGAGTTCCGTACCCGAGCCGTTGCAGTAGGTCTGCATGGTAGCTATGGTCATCGGGTTTGCGGAGGCGGCTACGAGCATCCTTGTCCGCTTGCGCTCTACGCACATCGCGACAGCCTCAGCAGCAGCCGAAGCTCCATCATAAACGGAAGCGTTCGAGACGTCCATGCCGGTCAGCCGGCAAATCATCGTCTGAAACTCGAAGATCGACTGCAGTACGCCCTGCGAAATCTCCGCCTGATAGGGCGTGTAAGCCGTGAGGAACTCTTCTTTGGAGGTAATGCTTTTGACGATTGCAGGGATATAGTGGTTGTACGCGCCAGCACCGCGAAAGATAGATGCGAAGCGGATGTTCTTGTCGGCCAGGCGCTGCATGTAACGCGCCGATTCGAGTTCCGACAGTCCGTCGTCCAAGCGGAGACCCTGTAGTCTGATAGCGTCCGGTATCCGCGTAAAAAGTTCATCTACCGAGCTTAGACCGACGGTCTGCAGCATTTCATCGCGCTCGGATCGGCTTACCGAAAGATAATTTCCCATCAGTGCGCGCCCTCCTCGCAAAACGTTTTGTAGTCGGCTTCGGAGAGCAGTTCACTACGCCCGGTAATGTCGCCGACTTCAACAAACCAGCTGCTATAAGGATCTTGGTTGATTAGTTCGGGAGTGTCGAGCAGCTCATTGTTGATGGCTGTAATCGTGCCTGTAACGGGGGAGTTGACGTCCGACACCGCCTTGACCGATTCAACATCGGCAAAAGCCTTTCCTGCGGTAACGGCGTCGCCGACGGCAGGGAGGTTGACGAAAACAAGGTCGCCCAGCTCCATCTGTGCGAAGTCCGAGATACCGACGCGAGCATTAGCGTCATCACTAAATTCTACCCATTCATGGGTCTTGCTATACAGTTTCAGAGATATAAATAAGTTTAGAATATTGATTAATCGAGCTGCAAAAGTACAAAAAAAAT
>JAITNE010000106.1 GCA_031290635.1 Tannerella sp.
AGGACAAAACCCCGGATGGGAGTAATTCATATTTATCCTTATCTTTGCCGGGGAGTTCGTTCTCTCCGGCATTGTTTTTACTTATTTATTCACTCAATAAACAACGTATTTATGAAAAAGATTATTATTGGTATTTTATCGTGTATGGCATTCCTGGCCTGCACCGGGCAAAAGCCCATAGATTTGAAGGTCGCTACCTACAACCTGCGTATGGATACCCGCTCGGATAGTATCAACGCATGGCCGAATCGTAAAGATAAGGTAAAGGCGCTGATTCGGTATCACAGTTTCGACCTCGTCGGCACGCAGGAAGGCTTCCTGCATCAGTTGCAGGGCATTTGCGAACTGCCGGAGTATGCCTATACAGGAAACGGACGCGACGACGGGAAGGACGCCGGCGAACATTCGGCCATCCTCTACAAGAAAGACCGCTTCGAAGTAGTGGAATCGGGCAATTACTGGCTGAGGGAAACGCCTGATGAACCCGGACTGGGATGGGATGCTACTTGTTGCAACCGCATTTGCTCATGGGCAAAGTTTAAAGACAGGAAGACAGGCTACATCTTCTATTTCTTCAACGTGCATTTCGACCACCAAGGCGTGATAGCCCGTGAGGAATCGGGGAAACTGATGGTGCAGAAGATAGGGGAAATAGCCAAAGACGCTCCGGTGATTTGTACCGGCGACTTTAATTCTACACCCGAAACGAAACAGATCAAGGCCATGTCTGCCTTCCTCCGCGATTCACGCCAGGCAAGCGACACGCCGCCATACGGTCCAAAGGGTACTTTCAACCGCCGCTTCGCCAATCCCGTAGGAGGTGAGCCTATCGACTATATCTTTGTGAGCCGGCATTTCCAGGTATCCAAATATGCCGTATTGACCGACAACGACGGCATGTATTACCCCTCCGACCACTTGCCGGTAGTATCCGATTTAACCATCAGATAAATTTCCGATGGGAAGCCGGCTCTGCGCAACGAGTTTGCGGCATGTCGCAACGCATTCGGAGCAAAAAGCAAGTTCAACCCAGAAACGGAGATCGCCTATCCTTACAATCCGGACGACGTCACGAAAGCCGACGGTAAATTGAAAACAGAATCCGATGGACTGATTTCAAAGATTATCCTGCATGACTGCAAAACGTATAGTTAGATATACCTTATCGTATCCGTTATTGGCGTATCAAACACGAATCCGTCGAAACACAAATCTTCGTCTAACTCCGCCCAATGAATACCGAATGGCGACAACGAAAAACGTTCGCGTTGTGCTTGAGTAGCATTTTTCAGTCGCAAAGAATCCGAAAAGGGAAAGAAACCATTTCCCTTTTCGGTACTTAACAGTATTCTGTTTGTGCTAATCTCTATGTTCACAACTTTCACCATCAGCATTTATTTTTTACTTAAAAAGTCGTGTATATCTCCGGTGGAGGTATCTTTTAAGATGACGGTTTTGTTCTTGTCGAGGAGGTAGAGCGTGGGGTATGGCTTTGAGGTCAAGGTCATACAGGTCATACAGTTCATTTTCCTTGTCTGTCTTTGCATCGTTGTCAAATATAAAATATCAACTCTCTCTCAATGTCTTCAATAGATGGAAGTGAAGATTTGAAGTTCTCCGGCAGTAATTTTGACAATTGATATTCTGAAATTCCTATTGGTTGACTGCTACTTTCCAATGAGTATTGAGCATCAATATTGTCCTTTGTTCTACAGATGAGCAATCCGATAGTAGGATTATCAATATTTTTCTTTAATTGATGATTAATTGCCGTTATATAGTATCCGAGTTTTCCTGTGTGTTCAGGTTCAAATTCTTTGGCTTTCAATTCTATAACTATATAACAACGTAATTCTAAGTGGTAGAAAAGCAAATCAATATTTCGCTCTCTATTCCCTACTTTGATTGGATATTGTCTTCCAACGTATGCGAAGCCTTGCCCAAGCTCCAATAAAAATTTGGTGATATTTTCAACTAAAGCATCTTCTAACTCTCTTTCTTTGTAACCTTCAGTAAGTGTCAGAAAGTCAAAATTGTAAGGGTCTTTTAGCGTTTCTTTCGCCAAATCGCTTTGAATATCCGGCAGTAAACCGTCAAAATTAGTGATGGCTTTCCCTTGACTTTGATATAAATCCACCTCGATGAAATTCATCAACATTGCTCGGCTCCACCCGTTTTTGATGGTTTTTTGGACGTAAAACAGGGCTTCATTAACGGATTCGCATTTGGTGATGATTTGTATATGATGTCCCCATGGAATTTGAAAAATCGGATGATTCCCAAATTCGTCATCAACTTGCAGACGAATTGTAAGACTTTCATTATTAGATGGGTTTAATCCCGCACTAACTTGGCGCAAATTTGTACTTTCTAATTTTCCAACAACTTGTTGGAAAATTTCATTTCCCTGATTATAAAACAGATAAAACTGTTTTATGCTATACAAGTTCGACTTCGAAAACCCTTTCATATAAGGAAATTCAGTTGTTAGTTCTTTGCTCAATTGAGCGAAAAACCCCTTTCACCAAACAGCGTCCATCTGGCGAACAACAATATCATGCCCCAAATCCCAGTAGAGGCGCAACAATTCGCTGTTTACTTTTATCGCTGCCTTAATCTGGCTTTGACGGATACGGACTTTCAAATCCACAAGCCATTGCTTCAAATCCGAATCTTTTATTAATCCTGTACTCATTGTAATTTATCTGTATTTAACGATACAAAGGTAAGACTTTTATTTGAAAGTGTATGTATAACAGTTCGGGTACCGGATAGATAGCGCATGAGGCTATGTTTAAAATCTTCACCATCAGCAGTTATTCTTTGCTCAAAAAGTCGTGTATATCTCCGGTAGAGGTGTCTTTGAAGATGACGGTTTTGTTCTTGTCGAGGAGGTATAGCGTGGGTATGGCTTTGAGGTCATACAGTTCGTTTTCCTTGATTGTAATCGTGTCGTAACCGTTTATCCAAGTCGATGGTATTTCGGAGAGATGCTTCTTCCATGCATCAAGATTTTCGTCGGGATAAACTAAGAGAACCTTCAACTTTCCAGAAGCTATGGCGTCGGTAACTACCGGCGAACTCTTCAACATCTCTATCGTGCGATGACATTCCGGACATTCGGGATTGTAGAACATCAGCAGAAGATATGGCGAGGCAAGGCTATACAAACGCTTCTTAGCGCCCGAAGCAATAATGTAGGTGAAATCCAACGCCTTGGTTCCTATGCGATTACGATAGGCAAGTTCGAGCAGATGACGGGGGCGTATCTTGTGTACGTCGTCGAGTCTCTTCGAGTTGACCACATGATCGAGGAAAGGAATAAAGAACTCGTCGTTCCGCATTGGCGAGTTAGGCTCATAGAGATACTTCTCCGCCATACGGAAGCAATAGTTGTACATCACTACATCCATTTCGGCTTTGTCGAGCAGCAGTTTCACACCCTGCTCGCGTTTGTCGGGCGCGGTGTAGGGGAAAGCGGCGAGATAATCTACGAATGCCTGATCCATAACGGGCGTATTGCAGTAGGTAGTATCTCGGAAATCAAACTTATCCCAGAAGTGGGTAACGATAAAGTTTGCCCGTTCGGTAGGGTTAGTAATCACAGCAGGAGGTATTGTCCGCTCGATATTCTTCGGAGCGATTGCTGGGGCTGCTGTTTCGGCCGTTTCAGCATTCTTCTTTGCGCCGGAAGTGCAACCTCCGACTGTTAGCGCTACTACGAGCGCTGCTAATAATCTCAAATCAACTTTCATATTTAAAAACAATTAAAGTACCAAACTGAAGAAACAAGGCCAAAGACGGCCAGAAACATAATAACGGAGCCAACGATACGGTTGAGTATCTTTAGACCGCGGATATTGAACCACTTGCGTAACAGCGAGATAACGAAGGTGATGAACAGCCACCACAGTACGCCTCCTCCAAAGATACCTATCAAACCGGCGATAGTCATCTCTACCGAATGCTCCGGCAGCAGGAAACCGAATCTCGCATACAAGCCTATAAACAGCAAGACAATCAGCACATTACTTAATGTCAGCAGAAAAGCCGTAACCAAATCCCGCCAGATAGTCTGTCTGTTATCCTGATTGCGTTGCAGGCTCTGGATAGGGTTATTGCGAAAGATATAGTATCCGAAAAGCAGGATGACTACGCTTCCGAAGATTTGTAAAGGCCTCTGATGCGCTTCAACAAAGTTGACTACAATGCCCATACACAAGCTTGTAGCAGCCGCGTAGAGCAGGTCTGAAAAGGCCGCTCCCAAACCGGAAACAAAGCCCGACAACTGCCCTTTAGCCAGCGTGCGCTGTACGCACAGCATCCCTATGGGTCCCATCGGCGACGATACTAAAACGCCTATTATCACTCCTTTATAGAACAATTCAAGCATAAATCAATCGTCTTTTTGCACGAGCGCCTTCGACGCCGTACCTTTGCAACTCAAATACAAACTCTTTTCCAAACTCTCTCGAATTGCGCAAAACTACCTTCATTGCAGTCGAGTAGAGGGGTTTTCCTATCTCAATCATATCGAAATAATTATATTCAGGGTGCAAAAATAATCATTTTTGTTGGTTTTTACGGAAATAATGATTACATTTGCAGCGGAATATTACGAAAATTATATTATAAAGAAGAGATATGATTCAGTTTTTTCAAAGAACGGACAAGTCGGTTTTAGCCGCAGAGACTGCGCTCAAACTTGGCGCTAAGGATATAGAGAGACTTATCTGGCTGTTCAGTGGAGCGAAACTTCTTGATAGACAGACAGTGAAAGGCTGGTTTATTGGGCCTCGCCGCGAGATGATTACACCGTGGAGTACGAATGCCGTCGAAATAACCCAGAACATGGGCGTTATGGGCATCTCGCGTATAGAAGAATACTTTGCGGCAGCTTCTGAAGATGCACCTCATGACCAGATGCTTCAACGCGTCTATAATGGTCTTGATCAGACGATTTTTATTATCAACATGAGCCCCGACCCTGTAGTCCATATAACAGATATCGCCGCTTATAGCCGACAGGAAGGTCTGGCCTTGAGCGACGAAGAGGTTGCGTACCTCAACGAAGTGAGTAAGAAACTGAGTCGTAAACTGACTGATAGCGAAGTGTTTGGCTTCTCGCAAGTCAACTCCGAACATTGCCGCCATAAGATATTCAGCGGACAGTTCATTATCGACGACAAAGAGATGAAAGAATCGCTGTTTGAGATGATAAAGAAGACCTCTATCAAGAACCCTAATCGGCTTATTTCGGCATACAAGGACAATGTAGCATTCAACTCAGGCCCTGAAATCGAACAGTTCGCACCGCTATCGGGCGACAGACCGGACTATTACGCTACTAAGAAAATACATACCGTCCTCTCGCTCAAAGCCGAAACGCATAATTTCCCTACTACCGTCGAGCCTTTCAACGGCGCTTCGACCGGCACTGGAGGCGAGATACGCGACCGTCTTGGCGGAGGCACAGCCTCATTGCCCATCGCAGGCACAGCCGTCTATATGACCTCTTATCCCCGATTGGAAAAAGGTCGCGAGTGGGAAGAAATCCTCGAACCCCGCAAATGGCTCTATCAGACTCCTGAACAGATACTTATCAAGGCCTCTAACGGCGCATCCGACTTCGGCAACAAGTTCGGACAACCTCTTATCTGCGGCTCGCTGCTCA
>JAITNE010000165.1 GCA_031290635.1 Tannerella sp.
AATGTTTAATTTTGAGACCACAAAGATACGGATAAAATTTGTAATACAGCAGTAAGCCGACTGCTGTTACGCCATCACAGGACTGCTTAACAATAACAGCTTCAGCAAGTTCCTGATTACGGTAGCGATGTCCGGCGTACGATACTTGTGTACTGCATTCTTGTGATGGTATATAGCATTCTTATGTTGGAAGATTTCATCAAAAAACTTGATATTTTTGAAGAAAAACTTGTTTTGTTGGAAAAATTCCTTACCTTTGTAGCTCATAATTCTTTGAATATGATGAAAGAAACAGGATTAATTTATTGCAGTTCAGGAATAACTCATTGTAATTCAGGAACTTTTACATGTATTTCAGGATACATTATTTATATATCATGGTATATCAACTGCGTATCATGGTATATCAACTGCGTATCCGGGCATATCACTTATATTTCCGGGTATATCACTTATATTTCCGGGTACGCACATTGCGTTTCCGGGTACGCCGATAATATTTCCGGGCACGCACATTGCGTTTCCGGGCACGCACATTGCGTTTCCGGGTACGCACATTGCGTTTCCGGGTACGCCGAGTGCGTTTCCGGGCACGCATATAATATTTCCGGGCACGCACATAACGTTTCCGGGCACGCCGAGTGCGTTTCCGGGTACGCGGATGATATTTCCGGGCACGCCGAGTGCGTTTCCGGGTACGCCGAGTGCGTTTCCGGGCACGCGGATGATATTCCCGGATACGCAGAGTGTGTTCCCAGATACGCAGATGATGTTTCAGGGTACTCAGAGTACGTTTCCGGATATTCAAACAGATTTTTTTTGAATACAGGATATAAATCTGAAATTTTTGATTACAATTTTGAAACCGGTTACGTAAATGCCGGATTATTAATAGATAAATTACAAACTAACATTTAAATTATTAAGTATGGATAAGACAATTCCAAGAAGAGACGCCGACTTCGACTTGAAGCAACGTATAATCACTGAGACCGTGCAGGCAAATGAGGTCGCATGGAAGATGGATACGGAATGGCTAAACGCCGAATTGTATCCCAAGAAAGCCGTCTGGGACGCCAAATGGGAGGCTTACAAAGATCCGCAGACGCGTACGCCGGCCATTACCTTCTCTAAACAGTTCTCGCGCGATGATTATCAACCGGCAGTGCGGAAGCTGGTCAGGGCGCTGGTTTACAACCCGCGCGTGAGCGACTTCGAGCTTTCGACGATGGGAATATCTATCCCGTCGCAAACGCGTACGCCTGCGCTCAGGGCTGATTCGTTTCCGGTATGCAAAATCGACAGCTCGGTGATCCGCATCCTGAAACTCTATTTCATGGATAACGAAAGCCATCACCGCGCTAAACCGCGTAACATGAGGGGCGCGGAAATGCGATGGGCTATTCCGGACTCGCGGCCTGCGACGGTGAATGATCTGCTTCACTCCGAATTTACTACGCGTTCGCCATTCACTCTGGAGTTTGAGGAGTTCCAGCGCGGACTGACGGTTTACTTTTGTTTGAGGTGGGAAAACACTCGCGGCGTCAAAGGGCCGTGGAGCGGGATTATTTCAGCAATCATTCCGTAGGAAATTCGGCGTCCGGATGACGGTATTTTGACGCTATAGCTATGAGGAACGACGAATCAATCTACATAGCTGCAAGATTGCTTTGTCGTATCCGACAGCAATTATGTAGCCTTAAATCCTTATGGCCGGCATGACTAAATATGTTATGCAACATCTTTTGCATTTTTTATGGGTTTTGATGTGTCCGGCAAAAATTTTATCCTTACATTTGCAGTCTTATTTCTAACGGGAAATAAGATAAAATTATGATTGAGCGCACTTTAAATATGTTGGCGAAATAAGGTGTATTGAATGCCAATAAAGCAATCAATCAGGGTGTAAGAAAGTTTTAAAGGACGAAATTCGTTTTTGGAGATGAAAAGAATATATTTTTGATGTACGGAATCAATTTTTAGAGAATAAAATAGCAGTAATTTCAATATAGCTATGGTGTTTTTAAATATTTTATTTTTTATTTTTAATTTACAATTACAATGAGAAAGAAGAAACTTTTACTTGGATTGAATACATTCGCGCAGACGGCCGTTCTGCTGTGTATTCTTTGTTTCCCGCTCGCTTTGCAGGCTAACAGGCATGAAACTACAGCTGTTGCCGGCGTGTATCAGGCTAAAAAGCAGATTTCCGGCGTTGTTACCGACGCGGAAGGAGCGCCTGTTATTGGTGCAAATGTGGTCGAGAAGGGGACGACGAACGGAATTATTACTGATGCTGATGGTGCGTTTGCGCTCAAGGTCAACGATAATGCCGTGCTGAAGATTTCATTTATTGGCTTCGTTTCGAAAGAGATAGAAGTCGGAAATCAAACTAATCTTTCAATTCGTTTGGAAGAAGACGCGCTTTCGCTCGACGAGGTCGTGGTTGTGGGCTACGGAACTGCTCGACGCAAGGACTTGACCGGTTCGGTTGTGAGGGCTGATCTATCGACGCTGCAGGAATCTCCGAGCATCAGTATCGGCTCGAAATTGCAGGGAACCGTCGCCGGACTCAATGTGGGTGCGGTAACTGCGGCCGGAGCTGACCCTGAAATTACTATTCGCGGTCGCACGTCGATTTCCGGAAGCAACTCGCCGCTGATTGTCCTCGACGGCATTATCTATCGCGGAAGTCTGGTTGACATCAACTCAAACGACATCGAAACTATCGACATACTGAAGGACGCTTCTGCGGCAGCGATTTACGGCTCTCAGGCAAGCAACGGCGTGATGTTGATTACTTCAAAGAGCGTCAAAGCGATGTCGAAGCCGATTATAGAATACAGCGGCTCGGTTGCCTTTCAAAACGCTACGTCCGACAAGATGAAACCGATGAACAGAGCCGGATTCATGCAGTTAGTTGCCGACCGTTTCCTCACGGAGAGCCGTTCCGGCGATGGCTTGAATACGGTCAATCCTTCCTGGGATCCGACCCCGCACTTAATGGATGTGAACGCTGTAAACGGCTATCTGAACGGTACGGACACGGATTGGTGGGATATGTTGACCAACGACTCGCCTTACATTCAGTCGCACAACCTCAGCGTGCGCGGTCGGAGCGAGCTTAGCAATTATTTCCTGTCTGTAGGCCTTACCGATCAGCAAAACCTTATTATCAACGATACCTACAAGCGTTATAACATTCGCGTCAATCTGGATACGAAGATTACCGACTGGTTGAAGGTCGGCACGCAGTCGTTCTTTACTCTGAGCGATTATTCGGGCATATCTCCAAGTGTGGGCGACGCGGTAGGACTTCCGCCGATTGTTCCCGTAAAGGACGCTGCCACCGGCGAATACATAACCTATCCTTACAAGGGCACGTTAAATCCGATGCTTCAGATTACTCAGGAAAACGATGACAAACGCTACAACTTCTCAGCCAACTTTTACGCCGACGTAGATTTGAAGTTTGTTAAAGGATTAAGCTATCGTTTGAATTTGTCGCAAAATCTGATTAATGATCACGATTACACTTTCAATCCTTATGGCGCTAATCTGACCGGCTCCGGGTCAAAAGTGAACGGAAGTCAGTATAATTCGACGGCCGACAATATTTTGACCTACAAACGCTTGTTCGACCTTCACGACGTGAACGCTACCTTAGTATATGGCGCCGAAAAGCGTCAGTACGAAACTACTACGGCCGGCGGTACAAACTACTCGAACGACGTGCTTGGCTACAACTTCCTCGGAGCCGCAGACGCAAATCTGCAAACCGTTTCATCGTCAGCCTGGCAGGAAACAAGTCTTTACACAATGTTTCGCCTCGGATATACCTACAACGACCGCTACAACTTCACAGGCACGGTAAGACGCGACGGCTTCTCCGGTTTCGGTAAAGACAATAAATTCGCCATCTTCCCGTCAGCTGCGGCAGCCTGGACTTTGTCCGAAGAATCATTTATCAAGGATAATCTGAAGTGGATTGATAAATTAAAACTCCGAGTTTCGTATGGCGTAAACGGAAACCGCACGATTTCGCGCTACCAGACTTTGGCGCGCATGTCTTCCTCAAACGCTTATCTCTACGGCGATGGAGCGTCGGCCGAAAAAGGTTTGTACATCAGCGCAATGGCTAACAACAATCTGAAATGGGAAACAACCGCTACCTTCAATCTGGCGGTGGATTTCAGCGTGCTGGAAGGTCGCATCTTCGGCTCGTTAGAGTATTATCGTTCTCAGACGCACGATTTGCTTTACAATATTAACATCCCCGTGATGAACAACAATATCAGCTCGATTGCTACTAATATCGGCAAACTCTCGAACCACGGTCAAGAGCTTAGCATCACCGGCGTTCCGGTTAAAGGCAGGGATTTGAGCTGGGATATTACTCTTAATTATTCTCTGAACAGAAACAAGGTTGTAAGCATCCTCGGCATAGATGCTAACGGCGACGGCAAGGAAGACGACCTCGTCAGCAGCAAAATCTTTATCGGACATCCGTACGGCGTAGCTTACGATTTCGAGCAAACAGGCATGTGGCAAATGTCGGACTATCAAGCCGGAAATATCCCCGAAGGGTTCAGTTATGGTACTTACAAAGTGCGAGATATTAACGGCGATGGAAAATACACCGCCGCCGAAGACAGAACAATCCTCGGATATACCGATCCGTCCTATCGTTTCAGCATACAAAACACTCTGCGCTATTGTAACTTTGAATTAAAAGCGCTTATCAATTCGATTCAGGGTGGAAAGGACTATTACTACGGTCAGCCGGGCAGCGCTCTGGCTAATCCCGACAATATTTATCAGTCTAACCGTGCGAAATGGGATTATTGGACTCCGGAAAATCCTGACGCGCGTTACAGACAGACCGGCTACTTCTCGCCCGCGTTAGACTTTGCCTATTCGCCTTACATACAACGCAGTTTTGTGCGATTGCAGAACGTAACGCTTTCTTATCGCGTGCCGTCGGCTTTATTGAATAAGATTAAAGTGAACAACTTTAAAATCTACGTTACAGGTAACAACCTGTTTACCATAACCGATTGGGACGGATGGGATCCCGAAACCGGCTCAGGATTGTCCACCGGCGATTATCCTTTATTAAGAAATTACTCAGCAGGTATTATTTTTGATTTTTAAACAACGAATAAGATGAAAACAATGTATAAATTAAAATTTTTGACGCAGGCTATCATCTGTATGATAATGATGATGCTTGCAGTTTCATGTGATGAAAACAAGTTTCTGGAGGAGAAGCCACTTGCGATTTACTCCGCCGAGAATACTTTGGTAACCTCCGCCGATTATCAGGCAGCAGTAAATTATCTGTACTACGAAGTACGCTACATGCTACATGGACACGGCTCTACGGATAACAATCTCATATTCTGGTATGCCACCGACTTGGCGTTTTGCTCGGCCGACGAGAATAAACTGAACAAATATGGCGCTACCATGATTCCGACCTACGCTTATATCGCCGACGTCTGGAAGTTTATCTATGCTTTCGTAAATCAGGCAAACGTAGTGCTTACGCGGCTTGAAAGCTCTAATTTATCTGAAGCCGACAAGAAACTCTTTCGTGGCGAAGCTCTATTTTTTCGCGCCTTCGGCTATCGCACACTTGCGAGCTTGTACGGAGGAGTGCCCTTGATTGTGGAAGAGGTTACCGTGCCTCGTCGCGACTTCAAGAGAGCTTCACGTGAGGAAACTTTCACTCAAGCGCGTAACGACCTGACTGAAGCCGTATCTCTCCTGGCCGACATCGACAAAGTGAAAGACGGAAAGGTCTCCAAGCAACTCGCACAACATCTTCTGGCTGAGGTTTACATCTCGCTCGGCGATTACGACAACGCAATCGCTGCCGCCACATCCGCCATAGATCACCCTGCCACAGGATTGATGACTGCACGTTTCGGCTCGAAGATAAACCAGCCGGGCGACGTTGTTTCGGATTTGTTTAAAACCGGCAACCAAAATCGCAGCGTCTCCGGCAACACCGAAACCTTATGGACAGAACAGTATGATTACCTCAACACCGGCTCAAACACTAACGACATGTGGCAATGGGCTGTTAACCCGTTCTACGGAAACATCACAATCACTGTTGACGGCGTTACCGCAACCGCTTTCAAGGGCAACACTGCCGAAAAGGGCGGACGCGGCGTAGCGTGGATGCAGCCAACCCGTCATCTGCTCGATGAAATATGGTCGGAGGGAGACCTGAGAAACTCCGAGTACAACATTGTGCGCGACGTGCTTATCGATAATGAAGCCTCGCCTGTCTTCGGTAAGTGGTTCGTAAAAGACGGATATTCGGTGCAAGCAAATCCTGTACGACAGTGGTTTCCGTTCTTCATGAAGGTAACAGGCGATATTCCCGAAGATTACTATCAGAAAGACGCTGCCGGCAATCCGATGTTGACTGCTTTCGGCGAACATCTTGTTGTAAACAACGGAAACAGTTCGTTCCGTGATTTGTACATCTTCCGTTTGGCGGAGACGTACTTGCTTCGCGCCGAGGCATACCTTGGAAAGAATAACAAAGCTGCAGCCGCCGCCGACATCAACATAGTACGAGCACGAGCGAACGCCAAACCTGCGGATGCGTCTGAGGTTGACATTGATTACCTGCTCGACGAGAGATTGCGGGAACTGTGTTACGAGGAACTGCGCGTAGTAACTCTTTGCCGGATGGGAAAGTTAGTTGAACGGACGCGAAAGTACAATTCTTCGTATCCGGGCGCAGCCGGTCTGATGGAATCCTCCGGCACATCCATGCAAGACTATCATAACCTTTGGCCGATACCTTTTTCGGAGATAGAGCGCAACATATATGTAACGCTTGAGCAAAATCCCGGCTACACAAACTAAGAAAACAACACAAAGACGAGTTGTATCATTTGAATTATAATAAATCCTTGCTATACTAAATTAAGCAAACCACAAAAAGATAAGTTGTACCATTTGAAATATAATGGTACAACTTGTTTTTTTATGAAAGTCTCCGGCTCCGTACCCCAAAGGTCATATAAAAAATTCAAACAAGGAGAAATAACGTTGCATCACCCGTTAATTATACGGTAAATCCCCGTAGGGTCTTCCCTGATTCTCTTATGTAAGCTGATAATTATATCACGGAAACCCCCCGGACAACTAATACTTCGCCCTCTTTCCATGCAGGAAGTAATACAAAATAACGGAGGCGGCAATAATCACTCCATCTATAACGAACATGGCAGCGTAGCCTTGCGCAGTAACGACAATGCCCATCAGTAAGGGACCCAGACCCATGCCGGCGTCGGAAAAGACAAAGTAGGTTGACGTAGCTGTGCCTATCCTTTGAGGGTGATGCGAAGTCATCTTAACGGCTATCGCTTGACCGATGTTCAGTATGTTTCCGTAACCAAGCGCCATCAAAACGGCCGCAAGGATAAACATGAAGCTGTTGCCGGCAACGCTAAGCACAAAAAGGCTTGCCGCGAAGAAGACCATGCTTGGAATCATCACTATATTGTCGCCTTTCCTGTCAAGAAGTTTGCCCGCTAAAGGTCGAACGATAAGAATGAATGCGCCGTAAACCAAAAAGAATACGGATGCGACGCTCGACAGTCCGCTTTCTGCTGTGTAAGCGTCTATAAAGGTGGTAACGCTTGTGTAACATATACTCATAATGATGATGATAAGCGCGATTGGCAGTACACTCTTCTCGAAAACGTCGTGAAGGGAGAAACGCTTTTTTATCCTGAGGCGGGGGGTTCTCGGGAGGTGTGAAGCTCCGGCTTCACTCGCAAGACATGAGTTTTCGATTCTTATTATTAAGCTGAAGATAAGCGCAATCAGCGACGAAATAATACAGCCGATAAACAGGGCAGTGTATCCGAAATGGCGTATCAG
>JAITNE010000182.1 GCA_031290635.1 Tannerella sp.
TTAGAATTGATAAGGTGGGCGATGTGGGCGTGAAATCATGGAGTTAGCTTCGTCGTCGTTCTTAAATCTTTCGAGGATGGGATCCCAATATATGCGGCGTCCCAATTTCATGGCAATATGTTGCAGGAGGCAGGAGGTGCATGAACGGTGCGCTACTTCTGCCGGTGTGATGTTCGGCTTGTTTTCGAGGATGCTGTCAAGCCAGTTGCCGTGATGGTCGGCGCTGACGTAGAGGTGTACATCGTCCTTGCCGAGAGGCGAAAGTATCTTGGCGTCGGAGGCTTGCAGGGATTTGGATTTTGTGCTGATAGGCTCGTTCGGAGAGGCTGCATAAGCGCCGCGACTGACGAATAGCCATCCTTCGGTTCCGGTGAAAAGCACTCCGTTAGGCTTGTCGGTTGTGTCGGTTATGCCGCGTACAATAACGCCATTGTCGTAAAGCATCTCGGTCTCATATCTGCCGTGTACATCCCATAACCCGCTTCCTGACTGTGGAAACTCCGCTTTGCCGGCTATCTCTATAGGACCTGAATATTCGCGGTCCATAGCCCAGTGAGCGATGTCGAAATGATGCGCTCCCCAGCCTGTTATCATGCCGGCGCCGAACTGCTCGCAGCGCAGCCATCCCGGACGGTCATAGCCTTTCTGCGGATGCACGCGTTCTTCGGTATAATATATGTACGGAGTCTGACCGAGCCACATATCGTAGTTGAAGCCCTGAGGAACGGGCGCTTCTTCGGTCTTGCCGCCCGGAGGGTCGCCCGGCAGGCGAATTTCTATCTCCTTGAGCCGACCGATGCGTCCGCTACGCACTAACTCGCAGGCAACGCGGAACTGTTCCATAGAGCGTTGCTGACTGCCTATCTGAAAAACCTTGCCGCTACGATTGACGGCGTCACTCATCTTGCGTCCTTCCTCGATGGTCAGTGAAGTAGGTTTTTGCAGGTAAACGTGTTTGCCGGCGCGAACTGCGTCAATAGCTATCTTGGCGTGCCAATGGTCGGGCGTACTAACTAACACGGCGTCTATATCCTTGTTTCCAAGGAGATTGTGATAGTCGTCGTAGGTCGTTACTCCCGAATAGGGGCTGCCGAGTTTCTTGGTGTAGTAGTCTTCGACGTACTTCTTGGCGTCGGCTACACGGTTGGCGTCGAGGTCGCAGACCCCGATGATGCGGGCTTTGTCGTACTTCCAGACTCCGGGCATGTCGTGGTCGCGCGAGATGCGTCCTGTGCCGATAGCGCCGATGTTGATACGGTTAGACGGAGCGTTCTTTCCAAAGACTGTGGACGGAACGATTGAAGGCATAGCTATCATGCTGATGCCGACTGTAAGCGATTGCTTGATAAAATTTCTTCTTGTACTCATAGTTCTTAGACTGATAAATTAATGATTCAGGTCGCAAAGTTACAAACTTATTTTGACAATAGCAACACAAAAACGTAAAATATGTTGTGAAACATGTTTTTTGTACGGCTATCCGTGCCGTGTGATGATTTCATTCAAGTCTTTTGGCAGTTTCAATATTTTCGTGTACTTTTGTCGAAATAATATTCACTATTTACAAATTAAATTTATGCAAATTCCTGATATTAAAGTTTATACACAAGAAGAGTTGATTAAGAAAGTTTCGTTTCTGAAGAAGATGAGAGAGTGGTCGGCGAGGCGCAAACGGAAGAACGCGAAAGGCAAGGAAATGTTTTTCGACACCGAGTCCGGGCGGGTGCGTACCTTGACGTATGGGTTTGACGACAAAGTAACGCAGGCTCTTTTTATTGATATTCACGGCGGCGGCTTTATCTTTGGCGACCCTGAGATGGATGATCCGTTCAATCAAAAGCTTGCGGAGGACTTAGGTATAAAAATCGTTAGCATAGATTACAGTCTGGCGCCCGAACGTCCGTTTCCGGCGGCTATCAACGAATGTTATGCGACGGTAAAGTATTTGCAGACTCATGCTTCGGAGCTGAGTATTGACGCCGAGCGCATTGCGGTTGGAGGGCACAGTGCGGGCGGTAACTTCACTGCGGCAATTTGTGTCCGCAATACGATTACAAAAGAATTGAACATCAAGGCTGCCATACTCGACTATCCGCCGCTTGACGTTTATACCGATGCTTATGAGAAGCCCAGAGGTAAGGGCTTTATGGCGCGGTTTCTGTTGCCGCCAAAACGTAGTCGTATCTTTGACGCCTGCTATTGCATTGACCGAGAAGAGCGGCGCAATCCTTTGATTTCGCCGCTCTATGCTTCGGACGCCGAGCTGGTCGGTTTTCCGCCGACGCTGGTTATCACGGCCGGTTATGATTCGTTATGCTCTGAAGGCGACCGTTTCGCAGAACGATTGAAAAACAATGGAGCAAGAGTATTTCACCGTCGTTTCGACAAAGCGCAACATGGTTTTACATTGTTCGACAGTCCGGAAGGTCGCGAAGGCCGGCGACTGATAGCCGATTTCCTAAGAAAAGAGCTTTCCTCACTGTGCATCTAAGAAAAGAGCTTTTTAACCTCAATCTCTCAGAACTGCACCCATCTGATATATGCGAAATCCATTCTGTGGGGTAGGGCGGGGTTGTACGGATATATGCGGCAACCCATTTTCAGATGTCCGAACTCGGCGTTTGTGCGTTTCAACTCGAAATACAACTTAGCGCCTTCTTCCTTTTTTAGTTCGAATGCTTCGGTCGAGACGAGTTCTATGCGGTGATTATCCGAGTTCTCGCGGGCATAGACGAGGTCTATGCCGAGCATGGACTTCAAGTCTTTGCGGTTGATGATTACCTCGACGACGTAATCTTCGCCTACGATTGTTTGAAACTCCGACTTGCTGGCAAGCGTTACCGATTCGACGGTGAACGAATCCCAATGAGCTGCCACTTCCTTCTTCCAGTCGGCTATCTTGCGGGCTTCGGAGAATTTGTTCTTAGTCAGAGTATCCGAGCGCGTAGCCAATTTGTTGTAGAAGCGGTCGAAGTAGTCGTCCATCATGCGCTTCATTGTGTAGTCGGGAGCAATCTGCGACATTGAGTTCTTTATGTACTGCACCCATTCCGGCGAGTAGCCCTTGCTGTTCTTCGCAAAATAGAGAGGTATGATTTCGTCTTCGAGGAGGTGGTAAATCGTGGCTGCGTCGAGCTGGTCTTGGTACTGTTGATTGTCGTAAGTACGTTTGTCGGTAAGCGCCCAGCCGGCTCCTTCGCGATAGCCTTCGTACCACCAGCCGTCGAGTACCGACAGGTTAAGTACGCCGTTCATTTCGGCCTTTTCGCCTGATGTGCCGGAGGCTTCGAGCGGACGTGTGGGAGTATTAATCCAAACATCTACGCCGGTAACAAGCCGTCGGGCAAGTCGCATGTCGTAGTTTTCGAGGAAGATTATTTTACCCAGAAACTCAGGCCGGCGGGAGATTTCGATGATATGTTTGATAAGTCCCTGACCTCCGCCGTCGGCAGGATGCGCTTTGCCGGTGAAAACAAACTGCACGGGATACTGCACGTTGTTGACTATCTTTTCAAGTCTGTCGAGGTCGGTAAATAGCAGATGAGCGCGTTTGTAGGTAGCGAAGCGGCGACCGAAACCGAAGATCAGCGCGTCCGGATTGATGCGGTCGAGGATAGTAACCACTTTGGAGGGGTCGCCTTGATTCTTTAGCCAGTTGTCGGTATATTGTGATTTGATGTAGTCAACGAGTTTGTGTTTAAGTTCCTTGCGTATATCCCAGATCTTTGCGTCGGAGACTTGCTGAATCTTACTCCAAATAGCTTTGTTTGATTGATCTTTAACAAAATCCGGGCCGAAGTGTTCGTGGCAAAACTCTTTCCACTCGGTAGCCATCCACGTAGGAGCATGAACGCCGTTGGTTACGTAGCCGACATGCAGTTCTTCCGGAAAATATCCTCTCCACAGTGGCGCGAACATCATCTGCGAGACTTTGCCGTGAAGCAGGCTCACTCCGTTTGCTTCCTGACAGGTGTTGAGCGCGAAAGTACTCATGCAGAACTTCTCGTTATTACCCGGCGTTGTGCGTCCCATGTCGATAAATTCCTGCCAGGAGATGCCAAGTCTTTGGGAGAAGTGTCCAAGATACTTGCCGAAAAGCTCTTCGTCGAAATAATCATGACCGGCGGGAACGGGCGTATGAACGGTATAAAGCGAGGAAGCGCGGACTACTTCGAGGGCTTCGTTAAACTCAAGTTTGTCGTTCTCGATATAATCTACAAGTCGCTGGGCGTTGATAAGCGCGGCGTGGCCTTCGTTGCAGTGATATACCTGCTTGCGTACTCCGAGTTTATTCAGCAAAAGTATGCCTCCGATGCCGAGCAGATACTCCTGTTTCATACGGTTTTCCCAGTCGCCGCCATAGAGTTGATGCGTGATTGAGCGATCCCATTCGGAGTTTGCGGGGATGTCGGTATCCATAAGGTAGAGCGGGATGCGGCCGACGCTTACTTTCCAGATGTGGGCGTAAACTATACGGTCGTGGAAGGGTACTTCGAGCACCATCGGAGCGCCGTCCGAAGTAGTTACGGGAGTTAGCGGCAGGGAGGTGAAGTCCTGCGCTTCATAGTTGGCAATCTGCTGGCCTTCCATCGAGAGGGTCTGCGTGAAGTAGCCGTAGCGGTAGAGGAATCCGACGGCGGTCATGTCGATGTTGGAGTCGCTGGCTTCTTTGAGGTAGTCGCCGGCAAGAACGCCAAGTCCGCCGGAATAGATTTTGAGGATGTTGGTCAGGCCGTATTCCATGCTGAAGTAGGCTATGGAGGGGCGTGTACGGTCCGGTTCGACGTTCATGTAGTCGGTGAACAGTTCGTGAGCGCAATGTATTTTCGCCATCAGTTCCTCGTCGGCGAGTATTACGTTGATACGTTTTTTCGACAGCCGTTGCAGTAGCGCTACGGGGTTGCCTTCGGTTTCCTTCCACAGCTTGGGTGCGAGTTCGCTGAACAGCTGTGTTTGCTCGTGATTCCAGACCCACCAGAGGTTGTTGGCGATTTCGTTAAGCGGTTTCAGAGCGTCCGGCAGCTCGGTGTAGGAGTAGAGGTCGTGCCAGATTTGTTCGTTTGAGTTTGAAGTAAGGATTCTCATTTTGAATAAAATTTATTTGTTATTTCTAATGTTTACGTTGATAAAAGCACGGTCGAAGGCGGCGTAGTAGTGCTTGATGAAGCGTTTCCATTCGGCTTGACGCGCAAGGTTGAAGCAGCTTTCGCGGACGGCGGCTTCGTCGGACGACATAACCGACAGTAGCGAGCTTGAGATACTGTTGATTACATCAGGATAGTTGTCGTCGCTACGGTGAACAACGGCGGCGGCGTCTCCAATAACCTGTGCTTGCGCCCAGATTCCGAATCCTGCAAGGTCGGTTGTAATCGTCGGGACGCCGAAGGCGACGCTTTCAAGCGGGGTATAGCCCCACGGCTCGTAGTAGGAGGCGAAGACGGTCGCATCCAGACCTGTCAGCAGGTCGTAGTAGGAGAGGTTGAATATTCCGTCATGACTGTCTAAATAGCATGGCACAAAAACTATCCGCACCTTATCTTCCGGCGTATTGGTGAAGCCTGCCGAGAGGATGCGGTTCATCACGCGGTCGTCGCCCATATTATTCAGCCAGTGAGTGAGGAATGGCGTTTGCAAGCCATTAGCAGGTTCGGTCTCGTTTTCGAGCAGATACTTGAGGTCGGCACGCGTCTCGTGCACATCCGCAGGAATCATTATAAAAGCTACGACTTCGCGTTTCAGGTCGGCGTTACGGCGCAGCAGGTTTATTGTATCCAGAAAGACGTCGATACCTTTGTTTCTGTACTCATATCGCCCGCTTGTAGCTACCAGGAAGGCGTCTTCCGCAACTGCGTATCCGGTCAGTTTTTCCACCGTCCGTTTCAGTGCAGCCTTTGCTGCGGCGCGTTTTTCGGCATACACCGCAGCCTGCGGCACGATTTCGCGCTCGAACCCGTTAGGAGTAACCACGTCGGGCGCACGGTCGAGCAGCTGGGCGCATTCTATCGCAGTAATCTCGCTAACAGTCGTGAAGCAGTCGACCGTTCGCGCCGTCTGTTTCTCTAAAGAATGTTTGGCTTCGACGTTGAGTTCTTTGGCCATCTGGTCGCCGCTAAAGGCTTTCAGGTGGCTGTAGAGCGGCTTGTCGTGTCCTGCGATAGAGCGGCCGGTGGTCGTTGCGTGAGTAGTGAAGATGGTAGCTATGAGGGGCAGGTTTTTTTGAAGATACAAAGCTCCCATGCACAGCATCCACTCGTTGAAATGAGCCGCTACGTGCTTGTTTTCAAGGTGATGGAATCGGTAGAAGTTCTCAATAAGCAAACCGACGGCGCAGGCAAAGATGCACGACTCGTCATAATCGCCGTAAGCATGCGACGAATCGACCTTGAATTGCTCCCACATGTCATAGTAAAGCGCATCACGCCGGTCGTAGAACGTCTTGTAAGCCACAAGCACAGCTATTGGTCTGCCCGGCACACGCCACCGTCCCGTCCTGATTTTCAGGTCTTCGGGCAACGACTTTTTCCATACCTCAAACAACGAGTCGTCTTGCTCGAAGTCATCAGGCATGTTGTTAAGGTCGGGGCCAATAAAAATGATATTATCACGAAAGTCATCGGTCAGCGTACAGGCTTTAGAAGCCAGGACGGTGTAAATACCGCCCATTTTATTACATACTTCCCAGCTGCTTTCAAATAAATAATCAGGTTTAATCATCCTTTTTATTGTTAAATTAGAGCACAAAGGTAATAATTTAATCTGAAATACGAGGATTTAAGATGATTTTTTATTTTCATAATGATTGGAGCGGATGTAGATAGAGCGTAGAGCGGATAAATCAACAGAAAGATTTCCGTATTCAATTTTGCCATCTACAGATATGTGTACGCGAACATCGCATTGCAGTATATATATAATGTACGCGAATACGCCGGCTCCGTAGTCGAAGTATTTCGGCGCGTAGTCGAAGTATTTCGGCGCGTAGTCGAAGTATTTCGGCGCGTAGTCGAAGTTTTTCAGCGCGTAGTCGAAGTTTTTCGACGCGTAGTCGAAGTATTTCGGCGCGTAGTCGAAGTTTTTCGGCGCGTAGTCGAAGTATTTCAGTGCGTAGTCGAAGTTTTTCAGCGCGTAGTCGAAGTATTTCGGCGCGTAGTCGAAGTTTTTCAGTGCGTAGTCGAAGACGTAAACCTGAAATAAAGGTATATAAGCAGTTTTTGCAGGGATATAATTGACAATTTCCTTGAGATCAATTTAGTATTCAGGATAACAGTCCGGCGCTTGCACAGGCGCAGGAAACGACACCGGAGCCGGCTCGGCATTGTCGGAGGTCGATTTAGTAACAGTGTGGACGCATTCTGCATTTATAGCGCCTCCGAGAGCCAATGAAAAAACGAGTTTAATATTCAGGTCTAAGACAGA
>JAITNE010000021.1 GCA_031290635.1 Tannerella sp.
TCTCCGGTATCGTCATTGCGAGGCACGAAGCAATCTAAGAGTTAATTTTGCGCGCGGATAGCGCATATTCATGGGATTCAGGCATAAAAACAGCACGCAGATGACGTTAATACAAGAGAGTTGCATAAGATTATACATTTCGTCATCTGCGTGCTTAAAAATCATCTAAGGGATGATTGCGGAGCTAATCCCGCTCCAGGGACCTTTCTCGCCACGGGTGTTTTCCCAGCGGAGGCAGAAGTAAACCGTCTTGCCTCTTTGGGTATCATCAAAAGTGAGGGTAAGGGGTGAATTGGTGTCGAAAGCTGAATTGGTCAGCTCGTTAACACTATCGGGCGGCGTCTCAAGGAGCATCCAGCGCACTTCTGCACCGTGTTGTCCTTTCGGTTTCGCCTTGTGTTCGCTTTCCTGATCGTGAAAGAACAGCTTCAATTCTCTAATCATTGAAGTATCGACTTTCACTGCCGGAAAGGTGAGAGCGATGGGCGCATTTGAATGATGGTCGGGCGGAATCGCAATACCCATCAAATCCAAAGCATCCGGAGAAACGTACGGACTCGCCACAAGCATCTTTACTAACTGTCTGAAATCAGGTTCATAGTCTCCCCTTCTTTCATTCTTAATAAAGGTGATATTCGGCGTACGCGTATGAGGGTCTATATAATCCCCATAAGCAGCAGTCCATTCCTTTTTCTTCGGAGTGATATGCGCGGCGTACCATGTAGAGTCGATGTTCCACAGGGTCATGTTCGTCTCGGTCGTCGGAGTAATTGTTTTCTGGACTTTATCGAATCCAGCGTCATCTTGAGGAATTGTTGTTGGCATAATTTTAACTGTGTTAATTAGTACTTAAATATAAAATATGCCTCTCTTGTATATTTTATTGCTAATGGCAAAAATGCGTTTTTTATCTGAAAATGGTCGCAGGCATGCCACGGAAGCGTTTTTGTGATTCTGCGTATCGAAACGGAACGGCTGCGTATCGAAACGGAACGGCTGCGTGTCGAAACGGAACGGCTGCGTGTCGAAACGGAACGGCTGCGTATCGAAGTTTTTTGGCTGCGTATCGAAACGGAATGGATAGTACGCACGTCTGCGAACGGAATATTATCGTCGTTGACCGATATATTGTCATCCGCAAGCGGCGTACTGTTGTATGCGAGCTGAAAAATTCTATTGTTGTAATCCATAATTATATTCCTCATATTTGAGGCTACAAAGATACGGATGTTATTTGGAATAAAAAAATATTTCGGCAATTATTTTTTGTATTTCCCTGATTTTTAACATTTGGCCGGCGCTGAAAGCATTGCAGGAAGCATAATAAATTCCTAATTCCTAATTTCTAATTCCTAATTCCTACCTTGCCTGTTAATCCACTATCGCTGCTATCACTGCGTCTCCGGTAACGTTGACCGATGTACGGAGCATGTCAAGCGGACGGTCGATGCCGAGTATCAAAGCCAGGCCTTCTGCGGGGATGCCTACGGCCGTCAGCACTATCGTCAGTATTACGAAGCTGCCGCCCGGAATCGCCGGCGTGCCTATCGAGGATACTATCGCCATGCCGATGATTATCAGCAGCTGCGTTATGCTAAGGTCGATGCCGAGTACTTGCGCTATGAACAGGACGGCGATGGTCTGGTAACAGCTTGTGCCGTCCATGTTGATGGTTGTGCCGATGGGGAGGATGAACGAGGCCGTTTCGGCGGAGACGCCGAGCTTCTTCTCGACCGCGTTGATGGTTACGGGCAGGGTCGCGGCGCTGCTGCTCGTAGTGAAGGCAAACAGCTGTACGGGATACATTACTTTATGGAATTTTTTGACCGATATTTTGGTGAAGAAGTGTACTATCACCGGATAAAAGAAAAACATCATGAAAAGCAGGGCTGCGACGACCGTCAAGGCATATACTCCTAAAGCCGAAAAGATGCTCAGATCGCCCTTGAAGTCGGTTATTATGCCGGCCATCAACGCCGCGACGCCGTAGGGGGCGAAGCGTATCACGTAATCGACCATGCGCAGGATTACGTCGTTAAGTCCGTCGATAAGGTCGATTACGGGCTTGATTTTGGGGGATTTGATGGTCAATGCCGCGACGCCGAAAAACAGGGCGAAGAATATCACCTGCAACATGCGGGAATTGTCGGTCGCAGCATCGAAGACGTTGTTTGGTACGATGTCTTCGATAAACGCCAGCGGGCCTTTCTTCTTCTCCTCGACGGCGGCTTTTTCCTTCTCGGCGGCTATTTCGAGGTACTGTGCCTGGATATGTTCTACCTTTGCCTTGTCAACCATCTTGCCGGGCTTTGCGAGCAGTCCGGCCGAAAGTCCGATTGAAACGGATATGACGGACATCAGCAGATAAAAGATGAGGGCTTTAGTACCGATGCGCGAAAAGGAACTGACGTCCTTAAGTCCCGTCAATCCCTTTATCAGCGAGACAAATACAAGGGGTATGGCTATCAGCTGCAGCAGTCGGATAAACAGGCGTCCGAAGGGATAGATATAGTCGTTGACCGCCTGCGTGCCGCTCGCGAACTGCAATGCGAGGATGCCGACTGCTACGCCTGCAATCATGCCGACCAGTATCTGAAGATATAATGGAATAGTTTTCATTTGAATTAAGAATTAAAAATTAAGAATTAAGAGGGGGGAAGAATAATTAAGAATTAAGAAACAACGTTCGACGGTAGTCAATTAAGAGGGGATTAAGAATTGAGAATTGACTGCTGTGAGCGCACTCGTCATTGCGAGGAACGAAGCAATCTGAAAAATTAATCGGGAATTGAAAATTATGGTGAATCTTCATTGGATAAATCTCTTCGGATTGATTTTTTATTGGTTGATGATGAAGTTTTCGTCAACGAATCTGCTGATTTCGGCCGCAAGTTCTACGACTTCTGCCTTATCGACCGAGTCGGCTTGACGCCATTTGTCAATCCAGGGCGCTGCCATGCCGAAAACCTCGTTCTCTACAGGCGCTAACTGCTGCATATAGCCCGTTCCTTCACGGTTATGGAGCTTCGAGAACCGGAGATAGCTCTGCCCGTGTCCGCGACTGACGTCGAATACCGTAGCCTTCAACTCCAGCGCCCGGTTACACATCTGCGAAGTGTAATTCTCGCCTCCTCGCATCAGCAACGGCGCGTTGTCGCGTCCGGCTTTGACCCACGACGGAATAGCTATGGAGCAGGGAGTGTAACCCAAGACAGTCCACATCGTAGTAAGCTCGGGGTTTTCGCCCTTACGGACGCCCTGAACTACGGTCGAGCTTGCGGTAGAGTTGCGCGGGATAAAGTCGGCGTCGGGAATATATCCGTTCTTGAACGACGCCATGGTGGACTCGTCCGTGAAGTCGGCGTCCATCAGGGAATGATAGAAACAGCGTGCCAGCTTGTTGAATATCCACTGCGGAGTGAAATTTTTCGACGGCGCTTGCTTGACCATCTGGTGCATGACGGTCTGGTAGCGGATATATCCCTCGCCCTTGTCGTAGAAACCGGTGTAGGAGAAGTTGGTATAGACCAGATAGCCGAGTGGAGCGGTCGCGGGGTCGTTGACGTCGATCATGCGGTATCCGTCGGGGTAAGTCTCGAAGTAAGCCGCATTGCCTTCGGCGTCGATTACACCGTAGTTTGATTCTACCTGCAATGGCTTGGGCAGAGTGTCAAGGAAAGCCTTGAAATCGGGAACATTGCCGCACACCTCCAAAGCGCGCCGCATGACCCATCCGTTGCTCGAAGTAACGCGATTCTCGGTCAGATTGTACGACAAGGTGTTCATTATCGAAAAACCTTTGGCGTTAGTACCGGTCCAGATACTCGCCGTAGCTTCGTCGGCAGAGCTGTTGCGAACTATGCCGAGCAGCGGTAAACCCTTGTCGTCGGAGTATATCAAACTGTGGTTGAGGTTGTCCGTATCACAGTTTTTCCACATCAACGGCCTTCCGTCCCTGGTGGCTTTGCCGGAGATGATGACCGACGAGCATGCGGTCGAATATTGACCTGAAAAGCTAAGTAAAAAGCTAAGTAAAACAGTATATTTCATAATTTTATTTTATATGATGAGGCTGCAAAAATAGACAAAATAAATTTAATCGACCGCATCAAAGGGTAGCGGCACATCCTTACGGTATCCGGTGCCGTTGAAAGTAGCAATCAGTTCGCCCTGTTCGTTAGTTACTTTCACTTCGCAGTGCGACAGCCGGCTGTGATTGAAAACTTCCTGCGCTTCGGCAAACAAGTATCCTGCACGCTCGGATTTGAAGATATGTATCTCGGAACATATCGAGTAAGTCAGCTTGGAATGCGTGTTTGTAGCTACGGCGAAAGCAAGGTCGGCAAGCGTGAAGATAGCGCCGCCCTGACAAACTCCGCCGCCATTGTAGTGCTTTGGCAGAATCTCCATCCGCGCACGAGCATAGCCCTTGCCTACGTCCAACAACTCGACGCCCGCACCAGCCGCAAAAGCGTCGCCCTTAAAAAACTCCCTTATCTTGTCTATATTTTCCATTTGAATATAATTTCTAACTTCTAATTTCTAATTTCTAATTTCTAATTTCTAACTTCTAACTTCTAATTTCTAATTTCTAACTTCTAATTTCTAATTTCTAACTCATATTAATTCTCAATTTTTCCACTCGAAGCCGTCCTTAGTGTCTTTAATTGTAAATCCATAAGAAGTCAGTTCGTTGCGTATCATGTCTGAAGTAGCCCAATCCTTGTTTTGTTTAGCTTGCAGACGGATATTGAGCAAGAGGTCGATAGCTTTCCTGTAAGCCTCGACATTGCCGTCCGCCGTTTCGACAGCAGTTTGCAAACCCAGAATCTCTTCAACAAAAACATGAAACACCTCGCGCAACTCCTTAATATCATCACCGGAGAACGTCCCGTTACCGTCGTAAACAGTGTTGATAGCCTTGCAGACATCAAAGAGATGAGAAATTACTGTCGGTGTATTGAGGTCGTCGCAGATAGCCTCCTCGCACCGCTCGCGCAGTCCTCCGACATTAACGTTGACGGTCGAAGCGCCATCCACCGAAGGCTGTATCTTGTTAAGATGCGAATACGCTTCGAGCAAACGTTCAAGACCTTTCCCGGCAGCCGCCAGAGCCTCGTTGCTGAAATCAACCGTGCTGCGATAGTGCGCCTGCAAAATAAAGAAACGGATGGTCATCGGCGTGAAAGCCTGCGTGAGCGACTTGTTATTACCCGTGAAAAACTCGTCCAGCGTGATGAAGTTGCCAAGCGACTTGCCCATCTTCTGACCGTTGATTGTAATCATGTTATTGTGCATCCAATAGTGCACCATATCGCTTCCCTGCGAAGCTACAGCCTGCGCTATCTCACACTCGTGATGAGGGAAAACAAGATCCATCCCGCCGCCGTGAATGTCGAAATGCTCGCCGAGATACTTCCTCCCCATGGCAGTACACTCGCAGTGCCAGCCCGGAAAGCCGTCGCTCCACGGCGAAGGCCAGCGCATGATGTGCTCCGGCTGAGCCTTCTTCCAAAGCGCGAAGTCTATAGGGTTACGCTTCTCGTCCTGCCCTTCGAGTTCGCGGGTAGTGTTGAGCATATCCTCAATATTGCGGTGAGAAAGGACGCCGTAATGATGGTCATGGTTATATTTCTCGACGTCGAAGTAAACAGAGCCTTCGCTGACGTAAGCATAACCATTGTCAAGGATTTGCTGCACGAGAGCTATCTGGTCGATGATGTGCCCCGAAGCGTGCGGCTCGATGCTCGGCGGCAGGACGTTGAGCGCATCCATAGCTTTGTGGTAGCGCAGGGTGTAGTGCTGCACTATCTCCATCGGCTCTAACTGCTCGAGGCGCGCTTTCCTGGCTATCTTGTCTTCACCGGCGTCGGCGTCGTGTTCGAGATGTCCTACATCGGTGATGTTGCGCACGTAACGCACTTTGTAACCCAGATGCCGCAGTAAACGGAAGAGTATGTCGAAGGTAATAGCCGGCCGTGCATGACCCAGATGTGGGTCGCCATAGACCGTAGGCCCACAAACGTAGATTCCGGCATGATTGTCATGCAAGGGAACAAAGGTTTCTTTCTTTCCGGACAGGGTGTTGTAAATTGTCATCAGTAATTAATTAATCGTGAATCGTGAATAGTGAATAATGAGCGGCGAGTTGTGAATAACGAACAGTGAACAGTGAACAGTGAACAGTGAATAGTGAATAATGAGCGGCGAATAGAACCTCTACATGGTTTTTGCGCACTCTTCACTATTCACTCTTAACTCTTAACTCTTCAGATATATTCCTTTGAGGAACTCTACATGGTCTTCGTAGGGCGGGAAGAGTGGCGATGGCTGGTCGCTGAGGGCGCGTCGCAGGATGCTTTTCTTGTGAGAGAAGGTTTCGACACTCCAGCGACCCGAATATGAACCGTGTCCGCTCTGAGCAAGTCCTCCGAAAGGAAGATTGTTATTGAGCATGTGCATAAGGGTAGAGTTGATACAACCTCCGCCGTAGAGCAGATTGTTGACAACAGCATCCTCCGCCGACTTGTCGGTAGTATAAAGATACAGGGCGAGCGGACGTTCGCGACGGGCAAGCGTCTGTATGACGTCTTCAAGACTGTCGAATGTCATCACCGGAAATATCGGACCAAAGACTTCTTCCTGCATTATACGACTTTCCCAGGTGATGTTGTCGAGGATAGTCGGCGAAATGAAGTTAACAGCTTCGTCCGTTTCACCTCCGAAGACAATGTTTTCGCCTTCGATAAGCCCGCGAAGCCGGTCGAAATGCCGACGGTTTATGATACGTCCGAAGTCGTTGTTATGGCGTATGTCCTCACCATAAAACCGGCGTATCTGCTGCTTCAGCGCTTCAACGAGTTCGTCTTTGCGCTCGCGATGTACCCAGATGTAATCGGGCGCAGTGCAGGTCTGACCCGCATTAATAAGTTTACCCCAGCAGATAGTGGCGACCGAGCGTTCAATATCGGCCGACTTATCTACTATGCAGGGACTTTTGCCGCCAAGTTCGAGTACGGTAGGCGTCAGATGTTCGGCGGCGGCGCGGGCTACGATTCGACCTACGGCGGCGCTGCCGGTATAGAGGATAAAGTCGAAGCGCTCTTTAAGCAGTTCGGCAGCGCCTTCTGCTCCGCATTCAATGGCGACGCAGTATTCTTCGTCGAAAGCCGTATTGATAATGTCGGCAAGGACGCGCGAGGTGGCAGGAGCTACTTCCGAGGGCTTGACCATGCAGCAGTTGCCCGCCGCCAAAGCTCCGACTAAGGGTTTGAAACTTAGAACGAAGGGATAATTCCACGTGTTGAGTATCAGCACCGTGCCGTAGGGTTCGTAATAGATGCGGCTCTCGACCTCGCCAAACATCGGAGAAGTCGGCGCGTCTATCGGCTTGACCCACTCGTCGAGCTTCTCAACGGCGAGGTTAATCTCGTCTATCATAGCGGTTACTTCGTGAGCGAAAGCCTCAAACTCGCATTTGCCGAGGTCTGCCAGCAGTGCGTCGTCGATATCCTTGTATTTTTCGATGACGACTTGACGCAGTCGGAGCAGTTGCTGTTTGCGGTATTCAAGGTCTCTTGTCTTGCCGGTGGCAAAGCAGTTTCTCTGTTTTTGCAGCAGTTGTTTGTAATTTGACATTTTTGTATGCTTTAATATGTTATGTTAATACTTTATTTTGAGATAATCACGGGCGCAGGCGTCGATGGCGCCGTACCATTCTTCGCCGAACTTGCGGACGAGCGGTTCGCGCAGAAATCGGTACAAGGGAGTCCCGGATAGACGACCGGCTGTTTCGGCAGCTCTGCAGATATTCCAGCGGCTGTAATTTACGGCTTTGTAATCGCGACACTGAGTAATGCGGACGGGATAAAGATGGCAGGATACGGGCTTGATAAAGTCGGTAAGTCCGGCACGGTAAGCCTTTTCTATCGCACAGGAACATACGCCGGAGCTGTCGTAGCAGGTGAAAACGCAGTCTTTGCCGTCAACTATGGATGTAACAATCTCGCCGTCGCGGTCGATGTATCCGACGCCTTGATGGTTGATGACGGTCTGCGCTGCCGGCGAAAGGTCGTCCCAGATTAAAGGCAGCAGCTTGCGTATAAGGTCAAATTCTTTCTGTTCGAGGGGCGCTCCCGCATCGCCTTCGATACAGCAAGCTCCCTTGCATTGCGTGAGGTCGCAACGGAAATAACTCTCGACCAGGTCGAGGCTGACAAGTGTATCTTCAATCCGAATCATCCTGTTATCTATCCAAATAAATTCCGTTCTCAAGAATCATCCTGCAAGATTTGTTCCGCTCATTTCTTTTGGCTGCTCAAGTCCCATTATATGAAGCAGGGAGGGGGCTACGTCGGCAAGGATACCGTTTGAGGTGCGGGCGGCGGCGTTTTCGGTAACATATACGAAAGGCACAGGATTAAGCGAGTGGGCGGTGTTGGGCGAACCGTCGTCGTTGAGGGCGTGGTCGGCATTGCCGTGGTCGGCGATGATTATCACCTCATAACCCTGCTGTTTGGCGGCTTCGACGGTGTCGTGCAGACAGGCGTCAATGGCGACGACTGCTTTCTCGATGGCTTCATAAACGCCCGTATGTCCTACCATATCGCCGTTTGCGTAGTTGCAGACGATGAAATCATACCGTCCCGTGTTGATTGCTTCTACTAACTTGTCCTTCACTTCGAAGGCGCTCATTTCGGGCTTGAGGTCGTAGGTAGCAACCTTGGGCGATGGCACGAGGATACGGTCTTCGCCCTCAAAAGGGGCTTCGCGACCGCCGTTGAAGAAGAAAGTTACGTGAGCGTACTTCTCGGTTTCGGCGATGTGCAGCTGCTTCAGATTAAGCGACGAGAGGTATTGTCCGAGCGTGTTATCGACGTTGTCCTTGTCGTAGAGGATATGCAGACCCTTGAAAGTGGAGTCGTAAGGCGTCATGGTGAAGTATTGCAGGTTGGGGATGGTCGTCATTCCGGATTCGTCCTTTTGTGTAAGGACGGAGGTTAGTTCCTTGGCGCGGTCGTTGCGGAAATTAAAGAAGATGACAACGTCGCCTTCTTCAATCACAGCCAGCGGTTTGCCGTCCTCGACGTGCACTACGGGCTTAATAAACTCGTCCGTAACACCCTCTGCGTAGGATTCCTCCATAGCTTGAACCATATCGACAGACGGCCGACCCTTGCCCTTCGTCAGCAGGTCGTAAGCCTCGCGGACGCGCTCCCAGCGTTTATCGCGATCCATGGCATAGTAGCGTCCGACGATGGAAGCTATCTTTCCGCCGGTGGTTTTGAGATGCTCTTCAAGCTCCTTAATAAAACCTCGACCGCTTTTAGGGTCGGTATCGCGGCCATCCATAAAACAATGGACAAAGGTCTTGTTGACGCCGTAGAGCCGGGATATTTCCGTAAGTTTAAACAGATGGTCGAGCGAGCTGTGCACCCCTCCGTCCGAAACAAGTCCGAGCAGATGTATCTGTTTATCGTTCTGCCGGGCGTACTCGTAAGCCCGTTTGATTTCGGGGTTTTGGAGGATGGTATTTTCGCGGCAAGCCTTGTTGATTTTAACTAAATCCTGATAAACTATGCGTCCGGCGCCGATATTGAGGTGTCCGACTTCGGAGTTACCCATCTGACCGTCGGGCAAACCTACATTCTCGCCCGAAGCCTGCAGCCGGGAGTTGGGATAAGTCTTCAGCAGATAATCCCAGTAAGGCGTTGGGGTATTAAAGATGACGTCGTCCTTTTTCCTGTCGCCGATCCCCCAGCCGTCGCAAATAATCAAAATCGCTTTCTTCTTCATATCAAAATATGCTGTAATGTTAGTAAAATGCTGCTTTATCTGTAATAAAGCGCTGCAAAGGTAGTAAATATTATCGAAATATCCGGCAATTGACAGTTGACAATAAGCAAGATTGTTCGTTACGGGCAACAGGATAAACCAAAAAACAGCTGTATTTCTATCTGATTTGTGTCTAATAATCGGCGAGACCTTTTCTAAATCTCCGGTAATCCTCTCGTAAATCTCTCGTAATCCTCTCGTAATCCTCTCGTAAAATTCCACTAAACCTTAAGTTGCCATATAGAATGTGAATAATTCCCGTTATTCACAATTTTACCATTTGTCCGAAGTTCTCGAATTAAATTATCTATCCTGTTTTTCTTTTGATCATAATTCATCCATGCAGGCAGCATATTCCACAGCAGTTCATCAACATCTTTACGGCTCAAGCTGCCATGTTCTTGGATAGATTTCAGAATCCAATCGAAATATTGCTGCTTTTCAAATGCCTTGTTTTTGGAGTATTCCGCTGACGGACACGTGCGAAGCAAGTCCCGCAGGGACGTAATTTTCATAACCGCAGGTAAGCGATAGCGCAACCTGCGGTAGTACATCCCCCTACAGCTGCCTGAAAGGCAGGACTTGAGTATGAGTTCTGCCTTTCAGGCAGTTGTTGTTGTGCGGTTATGAAAATATAGCCTTTCAGGCTACCCACGCGTCATATCACCTTGTTTGAAATTTTTCTGGGGACTCGCAATGCGGATACATGCCACACGCGATAGCGGACAAAAAAATTGCCGAAAAATTCACCGAAAAAAAACTTCAAAAAAAGTTGACAAAGCACATTGATTTCGTTATACTTAATCAGACTTTTAGATTTTTTACTCCCTAAACTACCTCCGCATGAAAAACAATCTCCGCATGGCTCTCTTGATTACAGGGCTTATCCTGATCGGGGCGACCGGTACGCTCTTTGCCCTCACGATTCCTGCCTCGCCCGCTGACCACGACACTTTTCTTACGACCCTTATTTTCGGCAAGAGTGGGACTTCCCAGACCTTGGTCTTGGATGCAAGCGGCTATCAGCGTCTTATCATCCCACAGAGGCTCATCGCCGGACAAGCTGATTCCAATTCCATCGACCCGCAAGCTCTGTTCGCTGTCATTGCAGGGGGAAGAGATAATACCATAGGAGAAAATGCTGATAATTATGTGATTGGAGCAGGATGGACGAATACTGTTGATGCCAAGAATGCTACTATCGGTGCAGGACAAGGAAATACTATTTATTCGGGTGCTGAGAACTCTTTTATTGGTGGAGGTATAAGTAATCAAATTTCAAGCTCTAACACAGAAATTGGTGGAGGAAGTGATAATGAGATTTCTGCTGAAAATTCTGTTATCCCTTGAGGAATGCAAAATATTATCAATTCTACTCGAATGTTATCCGGATGGACATTTTGGTACTGGTGGTGTAGATGATATTTTCAAATATGCTTATTGTATGCCTTGGGACAAGACTTGAACGGGGTTAATTGCTGATTATAATCCGACTAAATAATAAGAGAGAAAAATCTGATTTAAGAAAAAAGGAGGCGTGCTAACACAGCGGAACTCCTTTTCGAGAGAAATGTACAATCTCTCTCTAAATCAATGCAAAATGCATTTTTTTATTTGTCCTCCTTTTAAGCAGAGGATTAGAATTTTAT
>JAITNE010000036.1 GCA_031290635.1 Tannerella sp.
CCGGACTTCGTCGTAGAGACTAACTATGAAGAAATAACAGCCGTAGAGCTTAATAACGGCGATATTCCCGTCCTGCGGCTCAACCGCGATTGGGTAAACCGTTTACGCGATTATGGCGCCAACAAACTCAATGACGACGCGATCTATTACAAGCAGAAGATAGAAGCCGCTCAGGGTTTTATCGACGCAGTGAAACAGCGTCAGGAGACGTTGTTGCGCACGATGAAGACGATAGTACAGATACAGCGCGAATTTTTTCTTACCGGAGATGAAAGCAAGCTTCGACCAATGATACTGAAGGACGTAGCCGAGCGAACGGGTTACGACATTTCGACTATCTCGCGGGTGAGCGCCAGCAAGTACGTCGAGACCCCGTTTGGAGTCTATCTGCTAAAACATTTCTTCTCGGAAGCGACGCAGACCGAGAGTGGCGAAACGGTTTCGTCGCATAAGATACGGCATATCATCAAGACCGAAATTGACGGCGAGAACAAGGAACAACCCATAACCGACGATGAACTGACGGTCATACTCAATGCCAAAGGTTTTATTATTGCCCGTCGCACGGTCGCCAAATACCGCGAAAAACTCGGCATCCCCATCGCCCGCATGAGAAAAGAATCATTATATAGCGAAGGCAAGAAGTTATAGAAGACAAGAATCATTAATCTCACATAAAACATGAATCCAATAGTAAGTATAATCATGGGCAGCGCTTCAGACCTGCCTGTAATGGACAAAGCGGCCGCTTTCCTCGACCGGATGGAGTTGCCGTTTGAGATGCACGCACTTTCGGCGCATCGCACCCCCGAAGCCGTCGAAGAGTTTGCCGGGAACGCCGCCTCGCGCGGTATCCGTGTAATCATTGCGGCGGCAGGCATGGCGGCACACCTCTGCGGAGTTATAGCCTCGAAGACTGCCATCCCCGTCATCGGCGTACCGATAGCATCGACGCTCGAAGGCATGGACGCCTTGCTTGCCATCGTGCAGATGCCCCCCGGCATACCCGTAGCTACGGTAGGAATCAACGCTTCCCTGAACAGCGCTATCCTTGCGGCGCAAATTCTGGCCGTAGGCGACGCCGAGTTGAACGGGCGACTGATAGCCTACAAGGAAGGACTGAAGAGCAAGATAATCAAAGCCAACGAAGAACTGCGCAAGGTTACCTACAAGCACAAGACTAACTAAGCGATATGTCATCCTTTAATTACGCACGTCGCGCCACGTCGGTTGTCAATATAGGCTCTACCCCGCTTGGCGGCGACAATCCCATACGCATACAGTCGATGGCAAACGTCTCGACGATGGATACCGAAGCGGCCGTATCACAAGCCATTCGCATGATAGACGCCGGCGCAGAATACCTGCGTTTCACGGCTCAGGGAGAGCGCGAGGCCGCCAATTTGCACAACATCCGTCAGGCTCTCAACGCGGCAGGTTACGCCTGCGTCCCGCTTGTAGCAGACATACACTTCAACCCCCGTGCCGCCGACGAAGCCGCTCTGCACGTCGAAAAAGTCCGCATCAATCCCGGAAACTACGTTGACCGTGCCCGTCGGTTTGAGGAGATAAACTACACCGACGAAGCCTACTCTGCCGAGTTGCAGAAGATACGCCATCGGCTGATACCCTTTCTTCGCTTGTGCCGGACGCATAAAACCGCCATACGCATCGGCGTCAATCACGGCTCGTTGTCCGACCGGATAATGAGCCGTTATGGCGATACCCCCGAAGGGATGGTCGAGTCGTGCATGGAGTTTCTGCGCATCTGCGTCGAAGAGGAGTTTCACGACGCAGTTATATCAATCAAAGCCTCCAATACTGTGGTGATGATACGCACCGTAAGGTTGTTGGTACGGACGATGGAGTCGGAGGGGATGTCGTTTCCCCTGCACCTCGGCGTTACTGAGGCCGGCAACGACGAAGACGGACGCATCAAAAGCGCCTTGGGAATCGGCACATTGTTAGCCGAAGGAACAGGCGACACAATCCGCGTATCCCTCAGCGAAGAACCTGAAAACGAAATACCCGTAGCCCGCAAAATACTCGAACATATAGCATCCATGGAAGGACATAAACATATTGACGCCCCCGTCTCGAAGAAGTTTGAAGCATCATCATATTCACGACGCAAGACAAGGTGCGCAGGCGGAGTTATAGGAGGTGAGATACCGCCGATAGTGATGCTCTTCGACAAAGATTCCGGGAGGTGTGAAGCTCCGGCTTCATACGAAGACAAAGCTTTACGTCCCGACCTCTTTTTTCATCCTTCTGAAAACCCTTCTTCCTTCGGAATACAACATTTCAATCTAACTTGCGAAGATATGGATGACGCTATTATCCATCAATTGAAGTCTGTCGCTAACGCCGTAGTGATATTAAGCAGCCATCACGCCAATCCTGTCGGCGAGATGCGGGCGGCTATGCACCGTTTAGTTGAGGCCGACTGTGATGTACCCGTCATCCTGCGTCGCGACTATTCCGAGACCGACCCCGAACGACTGCTCATCAAGGCGTCCATCGACTTCGGCGCCTTACTTACCGACGGTTTTGGCGACGGAATAATGCTCACAAACACTGTCTCCGACTGTTGCGACACGCCGACGCTCATCTCCTGCATGTACGGCATCCTGCAAGCCGCGCGAGTCCGCACGAGCCGGACGGAATACATCTCATGTCCCGGTTGCGGCCGCACGCTCTTCGACTTGCAAACGACCATATCACGCATCAAGTCGGCCACCGCTCACCTCAAAGGCCTCAAGATAGGCGTCATGGGATGCATAGTAAACGGCCCCGGCGAGATGGCGGACGCCGACTACGGCTATGTAGGCTCCGGACGCGGCCGCATCGACCTCTACAAAGGCAAGGAGTGCGTCCTCCGCAACATCCCCGAAACCGAAGCCGTAGAGAAGCTGATACTGTTGATAGCGGACAAATGAGATTGCTTCGTGCCTTTTATCCCCGTTATATAAAGTCAAATGACTATTACAAAGAAAAGAAATCATTTTGTTTGTATATCAAAATATTTCAGTATCTTTGCATCGTAATTAACGTAATTTTTTAGATATGACATAAATAAGACAACGTGCTAACAAGCACAAAATAAGACATATTAAATAGCGATTTGCTGCTATTCTTGAGTATCATTTTCCACAATTAACTCATTCTTATGAGTTATCGAATCAAGGATAAGTTTGCGAAGCGCCGTGTACGGCGTGGAACAACTTGTTGGATTCGATAGGCGTGGAAACCTGATACTCAGACAGGATGTTTCCACGCTATTTTTTTGTCCTAACGTGAAAACATGACGACGGGGAAACCGCCTAAATATATGAACCGGAATTGCAACCGATCCCAAAAAAACGCGAAGTGAAACTGCAGAGCACTCAAATCATATTGCAGGGAAAGTAGAAATTCCTAAAAACAGGCAAGACCTGCAAAGCCGTTTCAGAACAGGATCTTTTATTAATGTTTGTCTGCTTAAAGGAGCGGACGTTAAACTCAAATTTTTATGAAGAATTTATTGATGATTTTTACAGTAATTGCAACTGTTTCAATTACATTTTTTTCGTCTTGTGGAGCGTCGAAGCCACGTAGTTTTGTTCAAGCCTCTGACGGTGGAACTTGGAGTTCTATTGCTGTAAGGGAAGAATTGACTTACGACAAGGCATTTAACGAAGTGCTTGATATTTGTGCAAAACGCTTTGAAATGGATATGATTTCCAAAGAAGGCGGTTATGGTAGAACCAGTTGGATTTACACTTGGAACACCAAAGGAAAATATACGAAAAAATATCGTACTCGTGTGATTTTTAAGTTTTCAGCCGACCGTTCCAAAGTGGATATTAAAACTGAAGCCGAATTTGGTGGAGAGCCAAAATGGATAAAAGGTTTTGACACAAGATTGTTGCAAACAATGAAACAAGACATAAGCGGTGTTGTTGGCAGAACAGTTATGTAATCATACACAGTTTGTTTGGTAAAAAAACAGTGATAAGGTTATTATTGCTGTTTTTTTATTTTCCAAAAGCAATGGTATAATAAGAACATAAGCAGCACCGTGATATTTATATATTTCCACACAAAATCCGGTAGCACCCTTAATCTCAACTGCAAATTTCTAACTTTTCATTTTTCATTCACCAAAGATTATTTGAGTTTTCAATAATTTTTCGCGGGTTTCTATTTTATTACGCAGATATTCCATTGGTCTGTCGCCTTTTATTCTGTTGCACGCGCCGCATAAAAGTTGGTAATTTTCATAATAATCGCCACCGCCTTTTGCTTTCGGAATAATGTGGTCGATTTCCAAATTCCAAATCTCAAATTTATTTCCACAGGCATTGCAGAGGCAGTTTTGCTCTTTATACAAACGCTCTTTTACCGATTTTGTCGGCTCTATTATTTGTATATCCGTTCTTTGCGGAACAATCACTGTATTTACAAAATTTTTAAACACACCGGCATCATCGCTTAATCTTTCGATTAA
>JAITNE010000063.1 GCA_031290635.1 Tannerella sp.
GTCAGAGTATTAGCCGAAAGCAGACTGTTGCCGGTTATCATCAGCGCCAGCATGGAGCCGATAGCCGCAAGTGGTATTGAGAACAGCAGGACGAAAGGCGTCGAAACAGATTCAAATACACAAGCCAGAATCATGAAAATAAGAATGAAAGCAGCCAGAATAAGAAACTTAAACTCGGCAAAAAGGTCTTCTTCATGAATAACTTCGATAGCGATACCGGCGGGCAGATTGTAGCCGGCAATCAGATCGTCTATATCGGAGCGATAGCCTTCGAGCAGGGAGTTTGAACCCTCCACACTGCGTAAGAAGTTGTAACTCACTTCGAGTTGTTTATCCTGATTAACGCGGGTGATACGCGAGCGGCCATAGCCTTTATTGACTGAAGCAAGGTCGTGCAGGTTATGCGCTCCGCCGTTAGAGTTCAGAATCTGCACGGCGTTAAGGTCGTCGATCGTTTTCTGTTTCTTCTGCGCTTCTTCTTCCTCTTCGGGCGTACGGTCCCGGATAATAATATCGTAGGATTCATCAGCTACCTTGAAAGTTGAGCCGGACGAAAATTCGGTATTGAGAGCAGCCAGACCTTGAGTTATATTAGTACGATTAATCTCGTAGGAAGTAAGCAACACCTGGTCGAAATCGAGCGTAACCTCAGGCTGCCGACGAGTATATGACACTCTTGAAGCGCGTATAAAATCCTGTTCTTCGAGATAATACCTTATATCTTCACCCACAAGTTGCATCATGTCGTAATCCGAGCCTTTGATAACAATTCTCTCGCGATTGTCGCCAATACCGAGCATGCTCATAAACGACAGCGCCCCGCTCATGTCGCTGCTGCTACTGCCGCCTCCCATAGCTTCCGAGACCCAAATCTCAGCGCCTTCCAACTGCGGAATCTTTGATTGCAGGTCAGCCTTGATTTCCGAAAGACTGCGGTTAGCGATTTTCTTGTAGTCTTCCTGAAGAACCATCGTCAGGGTAGCCTGTTCCTCATTGATACGGGCTATAACATCTTTCTTTTCGGGTATATCTCCAAGCCGTTCCTCTATGACCTTCACTACATTATCGGCAGTTTCGAGAGTCGAGCCGGTACGCATTGTAACATATACATTGAAGCGGTCGGAATCGACCTCCTTGTTTTGTTGTACGGTAGTAGCGAGCGAGATGATAAGAGTCAGAAACAGCGCTATTAAAGAGCCGAAAATCACTACCCCCGGATTGCGCATACAGGTTTTAAGCAGTACCAGATAAATCTGTACAGGACGTTGAGCAAGCGAGACCTTCTCGTAGAAGACCGATTTATTGTTTTTGCGCCGCAGTACGACGTAGGCCGTCATCGGGATAAAGAGCAACGCTACCGCCATCGAAACCAAAAGAGTTGAAATAATCGATACGCCGACGTGGTCGCCAATCAATTTAATAAAGAAGTTATCCGTAAAAACGAAAGGCAGAAAAACGGTTACGGTAGTGAGCGTCGCCGCTACGATAGAGCGCCAGACTTCTTTAGCGCCCTGCGTAACCGAGCGTTCGGGCGACAGTCCTGTGCCCGATAATCGATAGACATTTTCGAGCACAACGACGCTGTTATCAAGCAGCATACCTACCGCCAACGCCATGCCTACAAGCGTAAGGCTATTTATGGATATACCCGCCCAATAGAAGAAATTGAATGATGTAAAAACCGAAATAGGGATAGACATGGCGATAAAAAACACTAATCGCACATTTTTGAGGAAGAACCACAGCACAAGAACAGCCAGCAGTCCGCCTTCAAGTGCGAGCAATACTATTTGGTTGATGTTGTTTTCCATCGTCTCGGCGGTATTCGATTCGACTACAATCTCAACGTCGGAAGCCATCAGCTTGGCGTTAAGCCGTTCGACGACTTCATTAGTACGGTGCGCCAGCTCTATAAGGTTAGCCTGTGCATCATTGACTAAGGAAACCGAGATAGCCTCCTTGCCGTTCACGCGGCTGTAGGAGGTCTCTTCCTTCAGGTCGAAAAAGACAGTGCCGACATCTTTAAGCAGTATCGGTCCGGGAGCTACGACAATGTTTTCGAGTTCCGAGACCCTTGTATATGCGGAGTTCACGTGCACAAAATACTGATTATCGCTATCGATAACATTTCCCACATACACTTTTTCGCGAGTATTAGCCGAGAGCAGACTGCTGACCCGCGAAGTAGTGAGATTAAGCGCTTTGCAGGCGTCCTTATCCAATCTAACCTCGATAGCCTTTTGCCTGCCGCCGAAGATATTGACCGCCGCTACACCGTCGATATTTTCGAGTTCGGCGGTTATCTCTTCGTCCACCACGTTACGCACTCGGTCAACGCCGCCCGACCCTCTCACCTGCAAGGTCATAAAAGCGCTGTTGAGCATCGAAGTACTAATCTTTTGCACTCTCACGGTGAAGCCGTCGGGCAGGTTATCCGACACCTCCTTCATCCTCTCTTCCATACGGAGCGAGGTAGTGCGAAAGTTGATATTCGACTTGAAATCAATACGAATATTCGATGAGCGACTGTTGATTTCCGACTGCATCTTGTCGATACCGCCTACAGCGCTGATAGCGCCTTCGAGCGGGATGATGACCTCCGATTCGACATAAGCCGGGTCCATCTCCTGCTGCGAACTGACAGCGACGTACAGCACGGGAAGTTCGGCGTTAGGCAGCAACTCCGTGGGCAATTGTTTGTACGACACATACCCCAGCAGGGTCATCGCAACGAACAACATGCAAATTGTAATCCTTCTATTTAGCAGAAAATTCATGTTTTAAATCTTAGCTTCATTTTCTCGAAGATATAATAGACGCAGGGGATAACTGCGAGACTCATCAATGTAGAAGTAACAAGTCCGCCGATAACCGCAATAGCCATTGAGGTACGCATCGCCGCGCCTTCGCCTATATCGAACGACATCGGCAGCAGAGCCAGAATAGTAGTCAAACTTGTCATTATTATCGGGCGAATACGCTGCTGACCTGCCTGTACTATGGCTTCTTCGAGGCTCATATCGGCTTTCAGCTGATTGATGCGTCCTACAAGGATGATAGAGTTGTTGACCGCAATACCTGCCAGCATGATAACGCCGATGACTCCCATAATATTAATAGTTGAGCCGGTGATAAAAAACAATACCACAGCGCCGACAAGCGACAGCGGGATAGTGAGCAGGATAGTAAACGGATGCAAAAGCGATTCAAACTGCGATGCAAGCACCATATAGACCAGAATAACCGAGAGGATAAGCGCCCACATAAGGCTGTTCATCGATTCTTCGCGTTGTTCTTCTTCGCCGGTAACGTTGATACTGTATTCGGGCGAGAGGTTGACGTCGGCTACGGCGTCGCGTATCTGCTGCGCTACCTTGTTGAGCGAGCTGGCGGCGTCCTTGTCGGCTGTAATCTTATTAATATGGTTCTGATTGCGGCGGAAAATCTCTTTCGGAGCTTGCGTTGTAGTGATGGTTGCTATCTCGCGAAGCAGATATTCTACAGAGCCGTTGCGGATGACAATATCCTGCAAGTCTCTGACCGTTACATCCGGCGCTTTGATTACAATATCTCTCATCTCGCCCTTGTAGTCCATCTTGCCGACGTCCCTGCCCTGCAAGCGCTGCTGAATCTGCTGGATGACGGTATTGACCGTAATATTGTTGATACCCGCCATTGTGCGGTCGATATTGACCGTCAGTTCGGGAGCGCCGTCAGCCATTGCCGATTTGATGTTGAAGATACCTTCAACCTGCGCCAGACGAGGCAGCACCTCGTCGGTTATGTCGGCTATCTCGTCGAGGTCGTCGCCCTTGACTTCAACTACTATCGGAGCGTCTTCTTCGCCAAAGAGTTGTCCCAGCGAGTTGTCATCCTGCTTGAAAGTCAGTTCGAGACCTTCAATATTCGTAGTAGCATCGACAAAGCGCTCTATGACCGTTTCGGGCGGTACGGGACTGTTGTCCGAGAGTATCACCTTAATTATCGCCGTATGTTCGCCTTCAAAGACTTCATTCTGCGAAGAACCTTGTCCGACGTGGCTGTAGATAGTGCAGAGGCTGTCGCCCGAAACCGTATGCAAAAGAGTTTCGAGGTTGCCTACAACGGCGTCGGTGCGTTCCATGCGAGTGCCTTCGGGCATCTTCACCGAGATGGAAAAGGCTTTGCTCTCGGAGCGCGGCAGAAATTCAGCGCCGATGTAAGGTATCAGCATGGCAGAGCCGACAAGCAGAGCCAGCGACACGGCTATGACTATCCAACGGTAAGGTATCAACGACTTCAGCGTCTTACTGTACCAGCGAAACTGTATAGATAAAGCCTTCTTCTGTTGAACGGCGTCAGCGACGGGCTTTTTCTTCCCCGTAAATTTTTCATAAAGCATCGGAACGACGAGCAGAGCCACAAAAAGCGAGGAGACGAGCGAGAAAGCTACAGTCCACGCCTGATCTTTGAACAGTTCGCCCGAAGCGCCATGCAGATATACAATAGGCAGGAAGACCACTATCGTAGTAAGCGTGGAAGCAAACACAGCGCCCGCCACTTCGGAGGTGCCGGTTATGATTGATTCCCTTCGTGTCAGTCCTCTTTCCTGATTTCGGAAGATGCTCTCGATAACCACAATCGCATTATCGACTAACATGCCTCCTCCCAGAGCCAGACCGGAGAGGGTCATCACATTCAGCGTAAGTCCGTTGAAGTACATAAGGTTGAAAGTAGCTACAATCGAGACCGGAATAGCAAGCGAAACTATCAGCGTAGCGCCCACACGTCTGAGGAAGACGAAAAGCACTAACACAGCCAGCAGCATACCAAGCAGGGCGCTGTTCTTGACTTCGTTTATAGCTTGCTTGATAAATGTCCCCTGATTGCTTATTATCTTAAAGTTATATCCGGGCAGAGCCTGCGATATAAGCGCAAGTTGCTTGTCTATCTGCTCGACTACGCGGACGGTATTGAACTGCATTTCTTTGTAAACCGACATGCCGATGCAGCGTACTCCGTTTATGCGCACTATATTTTCGGGTCGGGCGTTCTCGAACTTCACCGACGCTATCTCACGCAGAAACAGCGGCGCTTTAGTTTCGGAAGCCGTCGTGGTGGCGGTAGCTGTGGCGTCTGCCGTAGCTGTTTCCTTATAGCTGACGATGAGATTTTCAAAATCCGCTTCGGAAGTGAAGAGCGAAGAACTCTTTACCAGGTACTGCAGGCCGAGTTCGCTTACCCGTCCGCCCGAGATGCTCTGGTTGTTGGATTCTATCTTCGAGGAGATGTCTTCCATAGTCAGTCCGAAAGCTTTCAGTTTGTAGGGGTCGGTCTTTATGGTGAGCGCGGATACTTCCTGGCCTGAGAGAGCCACTTCGGCAACACCTTCAAGGCGTATCAGCTCGTTGCGGATATAGCTTTCGGCCATCTTGCGCAGTTCCGCCATATCGCTGATAGTGCGGTGCGACATGGCTATCAGCACTACAGGAGCCGTGTTGGGGTCATGTTGAGTGATATTGATGGATTCGATATCGCTGTTCTGCGAAAACTGGCTCATAGCCTTTTGCAGGTCGAGGAAAGCTTCGTCCATATCCTTATTCCGGACGTATTCGACGGTAATACGCGCCGAGCCGGCCTTGACAATCGACGAAACCTGCGTTACATCGCTTTGACGGATAGCCATCGACTCCATATTCTCGACAAACATCTTTTCTATTTCTTCGGGCGGTCGTTCTCCGGCCTCAATCTCAACAAAGAGGCGCGGGGAGTTCATTTCGGGCAACAAGTCCACATTCAGCCGGTCATACGAAATCTTGCCCAGCAGCAGGATTGCCAGCACGACCATGCTGATAGTAACGGGATTGTTGACCGCAAAACTGATTACTTTTCTCATAGTGTGATTGATTACTTGAGTACTTTAACTCTGCTGTTTTCGCGCAGTGTTTCGAAGCCTTTTATTACGAGGTTATCGCTTTCGCGCAGGCCGTCGATTACTTGCATGTTATTTTCGTCTTCAAGCCCTACGGTGATGTTACGTACTATCGCGGTATTCTTTTCGACGATGAAGACGTACTTGCGGTTGCGGTTCGAGAGGACTACGTCTTTTGGAATGATGATAGTGCTTTCGGCCTGGTCAACTACGACGTCCGCCTTGACGAACATGCCGGGGCGCAGTTTAAGTCCTGCATTGTCGATGGTTATCTTGCCTTTGAAGGTACGGGTTTCGGTGCTGATAGCGGGCGACAACTCGCTGATAACTCCTGCGATGGTATCTCCGGGCAGGGTATAGTGCGTTATTTTCACCGGCTGGTTGAGCTGGATGTACTCGATTGCGCTTTCGGGCATGTTTATGTCCATGTACATTTTGGAGTAGGACATTACGCCTATCATCGGCTTGCCGGAAGCTACGCGGCTGCCGGCGGTGTAGTGCGGCAGGGTTACTATTACGCCGTCGAAGGGAGCGAGGACGTTCATCTTTTCGAGGTTCATCTCGGCGCTTTCGAGGTCGTGTCGCGCCGAGAGCACGCGGACTTCGGTATTGCGCATTTCGCTGAGCGTTACTCCGCCTTTTTCGTACAGCTCCTTTTGCTTGTTTTGTTCCTGCTCGGCTATTTCGAGGCTTAGCTTTTTGGAGTCGATGGCTATGCCGTTCTCGTACTCGCGGTCTTCAAAGCGGATGATGACTTGCCCTTTCTTGACGTGGTCGCCGAGTTTGTAAGCTTGTCCGGTAGCCGGATTTTTGTTAAGGCTGTAGTAGCCGCTGGTTTCGGAGGTAAGCTCTACGCCGTAGGTGGCGAGGGCTGTTCCGGTAGTGTTGATTAACTTGCTAATCGAACCCAAGGCGAGTTCCTGTACGGTTACGGGGGTCTCGACGTCGTTAGGATTGCTTTGCGGCTGGTTGTTGCAGGCTGTCAGGGCTATGCCGAGGGCTGCTGTTGCTAAAAGAATTTTATATCTCATGATTAAAAAATTAGTTATCTATGTTTTCTAAAGTTTTGACGGGCACGATAGGGCGGTCGTTGTCGAAATCGTAAAGCGAAAGGATCTTCAGATTCAGCAGCTCTATCTTGTAATTTATCAGCGACCTTGTATGCGACTGTTTGGCGCTGGAGAGCTGGTTCTGAAACTGGCTCATCTGCATACCCGTAAGGTCGCCTTCGCGATAGCGGGTTACATTCAGGTCGTAGGTCAGCTGTGCGTTACGAACTTTCTTTTCTTCGATAGCCATATTGGCACGGAGGTTTTCGAGGCTACGCCAGGTCTGACGGATATTCAGTTCTATGTCGAATTTCTGGTTATCCTGATTCAGCAGGGCTATCTTCTGGGCTGTTTGCTGGGCTTTGACGCGCTTTTTCTGCTCACCCCAGTCGAAAAGCGGGACTGTGAAACTCACCGAAACGGTAGGGCTTTGGGTGGGCGTCTCGTAGATGTTGCCGAAGCGCTTGTTATCGCCCTGTATTCCTACCGAAAGCCTTACTTCGCCGCTAAACTCGTTGCGAGCTTTCTCGACGGTCATGTCGAGTTCTTCGGTTTCGATGTTCATCTCCCTCTGACGGAGTTCGAGGCGCGAGGCAAGGCCGCTTTCGACGGCGGCGTCGAGGTTTATCGATATAGGATTGACTTCTATCTGCGCATTAACGTCGATTTCTTCGCTAAGAAGCAGTCCGAGCGTCTGTTTGAGGGCGTCCTTAGCGTTCTCGAGCGAGACGAGCGCCGACTCAACCGAAGATTGCGATTCGGCCAGATTGACTTCCGCCTGATAAAGTTCTTCTTTAGCTGCCAGATCGGCGTCAACTTTATTTTTGATGATGTCGTAATTCTTCTGGTCGTTCTCGAGCGCGCCGCGGCTTATCTCCAAAGTAGATTTGGCCATATATACATTATAGAACTGGGAAGTTATATTGCGTTCGAGGGTGAGTCGCTGCAGGGCGTAGGTGATGCCGGAATTCTCGAAGGACATTTCAAGCCGTTTGAGCTGCATCTTGCGACGGTTGTAGGTGAAGAGGGGCTGGGTAAGGGAGAGGTTGAGCCGGTTGGTGAAGGCTTGATTGATGTTTTGCAGTCCTTCGACGATGGATTCGTTGTTTTGCCAGCTAAACTGGTTTGTGAGTGAGATGACGCCGTCGGTCAGCAGAATGGGCTGCTGTACCTGAAAGGTTCCGCCGGTGGTAAAGGTTTCGTTAGTGTACCACTGCGAGAGCCGGGTATCGAACCGACGGGTATTCTCATAACCTACAGGATTGAGGTTAAGGGAGAAGTTCGACTTCAAGGCTGCCCGCT
>JAITNE010000120.1 GCA_031290635.1 Tannerella sp.
TCCGATTGAAACAAGCAGCCCTGTCCATGTCAGCGTTTTGAGTGATCGCAATGCGATGATGACTTTTATGGAGGAGATACGCATCAAAGGGGTTTGGAATGTGGGGCTGGACGTCGCAGATTAACTGCATTTTTTGCATCTACAGTCGGCGCAGTGGACAAGTTCACCTCGAAACCGTTTGTCAACAAGATAATGCAAACGGTTTTTTAGAGCATCAAGGCGTACATTATCAATAACATCAGCAGTAAAAGCGACACTAAGCATTCTGCGAGCTTCGTCGCGCGAGACCCCCCTACTTTGCATGTAAAATAGAGCCTGCTCATCTATCTGACCGGTAGTCATACCGTGCGAACACTTCACGTCGTCGGTGTAAATCTCTAACTGTGGCTTGCCGTACATGCGAGCTTCGCTGGTCATGCACATATTGCGGTTCGACTGGTAAGCCTCCGTTTTTTGAGCGCCTTCGCATACTAATATCCTGCCGCTAAATACTCCTGTCGAATTGTCATTCAGAACGTTCTTAAACAGTTCGTTGCTACGGCATTTCGGCGCCTGATGCGTAATATGCGAATAGACGTCGACCTGCTGACTGCCGTCGAGCACAGACATACCGCAGAGCATCGTCTCGGCGTCTTCGCCTTCGAGCGTTATACGATAATTATTTCGCGTAAGTCCGTTAACTAGCGTGATGCCGTTAACTAACACGTTTGAATGTGCCTGCTGACGGACGTAAAGCGATGAAAAACGGCTCGTATCGACAGTGCTTTCTTCCAAATCATAGTAATCAAAATAAGCCCCTTCGTCGGCAAAAATCTCTATTACCTGCGTAGCGAGGCAGTTGACGCTGTCCATCGTATGGTCGCAAACAAGCAGCTTGGCGGCCGAACGAGGCTCCATTATAATCAACATCCGGCGGTTTGCCATAATATCAACCTCGCTATGGAATATATTGACTAACTGAAAAGAACGTTCAACCTTCACGTCATGCCCGACGTATAACACAAAACCATCCTGTGCAAACATCGTATTAATAGCTGTAATACTATCTTGAGCCGTATCCGCAAGCGAACCGTAATAGCGGGCGGCTACTTCGGGATACAAGTCCGCAAAACGCCTGAAACCGCCTGCATACACGCCCTCCGGCAGACTGACCTTTGGAGTGTAATCCTCATAAAACGAATCGTTTACCATAAAAAACAGTTGGGTGCTCAGATTTGGCACATCGCAACCAAAAGCCTCGAAAGGATTAACCGGAATTTTGATCCTTTGCAGATTCAATCCATAATCAGGCGCAAATGCTTTGGCGACGTCGGTATGCCGGTAATCCTCATCTTTCAACGACGGAAATCCATTGCTTGCAAAATCCTTCAAAGCCTTCTGCCGCATACCGTTCATAAAACTCGGCGAGTTCTCACGCAATAGAGCTTCATGCTCAGTGAATAAATCAATATATTGACGCATCTATGTTGAATTTTTATTGAATTGAAGATGACTCCTTTATCCAATCGTAGCCTTTTTCCTCCAATTCCAAGGCGAGTTCAGGGCCGGCAGACTTCACAATGCGACCTTTGTAGAGCACGTGTACAAAGTCAGGCTTAATATAGTCGAGCAGGCGCTGATAGTGAGTGATAACGATAGTAGCATTGTCGGGCGACTTCAGTTTGTTGACGCCGTTGGCAACTATTCGCAGAGCGTCGATATCTAAACCGCTATCCGTCTCGTCAAGTATGGAAAGTGAAGGCTCAAGCATAGCCATTTGGAATATCTCATTACGTTTCTTTTCACCGCCCGAAAAACCTTCGTTTACACTGCGACCTGCTAATTTGCTGTCTAATTCGACGATAGCCCGCTTTTCGCGCATCAACTTAAGGAAATCCGCAGCCGATACAACCTCTTCGCCACGGTACTCGCGATGTGCGTTGACGGCGGCACGCATAAAATTTACCATACTAACTCCGGGTATCTCTACCGGATACTGAAAACTGAGAAATATACCTTCGCGGCTACGGTCTTCGGGCGAAAGCTCTAACAGATTACGACCTTTGAAACATACTTCGCCCTCGGTAACGGTAAAAGTCGGATTACCAATCAGCACGCTGCTGAGTGTACTTTTACCCGAACCGTTTGGTCCCATTATTGCGTGTACTTCGCCGGCATTTACTTTCAAATTGATACCTTTAAGTATCTCTTTGCCATCTATGCCGGCATGTAAATTATTTATATCTAACATTTTAATTACTCTTATTAATTGTTACAGCCCTTCTATAAAAGCCGTAATTCAACTGCAAATATAGTAATAAAATTTTATTTTTCAAGTTTCCATTCTTTAGTCCATTCGATAACAGGAAGGCCGATTGCATCGAAACCTATAGGTAGCCAGACGTAACGAGCGTCGATGGGATGGCGGGGACGCCAAATGTCGGCAATAAAAATGTAAGTATCCGGACGACCGTTAACGGGCAGAATAAAAGTGCTTTGTCCACCGAAAGTGATATGTGCGTCAAGACCGCGACAGGGATTGGGATGCTGTATCCAAGGTCCCCACATCGAGCCGGACGAAAACATGCGGGCTTCGTTAGGGTCCCAGCCTGTACAGCCTGAGGTTATCATCCAATACTTGCCTTCGCGCTTGAAGATGGCAGGCGCTTCATTGTGGCCGCCGGGAGCAAGGCGAACATAGCGTCCCGAATGACTGAGGTAATCGTCTGACAGCAAGGCAATATGCATTGTAAGATTTTCTTCGGATGAATAGATATGATAAGCCTTACCGTCGTCATCAACGAAGAGGGTCATATCTCGTGACATTTGTCCGCCCGCGAAGTCGCGACGCACGAACATGCCGTTTTTAGTTGCCTGCCTCCATTCCGGAGTCCACCAATCCTTGAAGTCCGAGACCTTCAAAGTATCTGTTTGTTGCGGCTCACTCATATCAATCGGCCATACGCCGGCATTAGGACGATATGAATTGAGGTATTTATATGGACCTGTAGCATTGTCGCTGACGGCAACCCCTACCCGAGCGGCGCTGTAGCCTTTACCCTTGAGTTCGAGATGAAAATACATCACAAACTTGTCTGTAGCAGCGTTATATATCACTTTAGGACGCTCCATAATGCAACCGGATTCTATATCTCCCTCTTGGACAGACAAGGCTACTCCTTCATGTTTCCAGTTTAGTAAATCGCTTGACGAATAGCAATTTACGCCTACAAGAGCGGCGCTTGTCTGTTCAGATTTATGCTCGCCGAACCAATAGTAAAGACCATCATGAAACAGGATTCCACCCCCATGTGCGTTGATATGTACGCCATTATTGTCCGGCCAAACCTCGCCCGGACGAAATGATTCGATATTCTGTGCCGAAAGGCTACAAATCGAAAGTTGTAAGATAATAAAAACTAAATTCTTCATAATAAATTTGCCATTAAAAGCCGCAAATATAAGCATTAATTTTGATTTTCATGAAATATTTTCGGTGAAATCGTATTTTTTCTTCAAATATTTTGGTTTATAACGAAATAACCGTTACCTTTGCGAAATTATAATAGAGAATAATTTATGAAATTTGATGAATTAAAATTGGAAGATTCCGTCTTAGACGGGCTTTATGCAATGAATTTTGAGGAAATGACGCCTGTTCAGGAACTGTCAATTCCTCCCATTCTCGAAGGTCGCAACGTCATAGCTTGCGCCCAGACCGGCACCGGCAAAACCGCCGCTTACGTCCTGCCGGTAATAAATCAACTTAGCAAGGGAGGGTATCCCGACGATGCTATCAACTGCGTCATTATGTCGCCTACCCGAGAGCTCGCTCAGCAAATCGACCAGCAGATACAAGGCTTCTCCTACTACCTGCCCGTCTCGGCCGTGGCCGTTTACGGAGGCACGGATGGAATCGTCTATGCCCAGCAGGAACGAAGTCTGCAAATGGGCGCCGATATCGTTATAGCCACACCCGGACGACTTATTGCCCACCTTAACCTCGGTGGCGTTGACCTCTCGCACGTCTCTTTCTTTATCCTCGACGAGGCCGACCGTATGCTCGACATGGGTTTTTA
>JAITNE010000010.1 GCA_031290635.1 Tannerella sp.
TCATTGCAGTGGGTTCACGATTACGAGATTGTGCTTCGACTGGGCTTTAACGGCTTAAAAAAAGATGCGGAAGAGCGATTGTTAAAAATAAATTCATTTTTGGATGACGTTGACAGTCAACGCTTCAAAAATGTTTTTTCTTCGAAAGATGAAGACAATCAACCTGTAAAAAATAATTTTTCTTCGGATGATGCTGACAGTCATCAACCTAAAATTAATTTTTCTTCGGAAAATGCAGATAATCATACTTCAAAATTAAACAATGATTATAATGAACAGCGTGCTTTCCTTCAATCAATCATCATTCTCTCGGATGCAATCATACTTTGGGCTAATCGACACTCAGAGTTGGCAAAGCAGTTAGCGTCAACCGAATCCGACCCCGTTCGCAAGGAAGAACTGCTGCGGATTTCGGATGTCTGTTCACGCGTACCCGCTTGCCCTGCACGCACTTTTCGTGAAGCGTTGCAATCGCAGTGGTTCGTGCAGATGTTTTCGCGCATCGAGCAAAAAACAGGCACAGTAATCTCAAACGGACGCATGGATCAGTACCTTTACCCATTTTACAAGCGCGACAGAGAAGCCGGAATCCTCACCGATGACCAAACGCAGGAACTGCTTGAGTGCGTGTGGGTTGCGATGGCTCAATACATGGACTTGTATCTCTCGGACGCAGGTGGGGCTTTCAATGAGGGCTACGCGCATTGGGAGGCCGTAACCATCGGAGGACAAACAGTTGACGGGCAAGACGCAGTCAATGATTTGACATACATTTTTCTTAAATCCAAACGCGAATTTCCGCTCAATTATCCAGATTTAGCCGCCCGCATTCACAACGGAAGTACGGAACGGTATCTTCAGGAGGTCGCGTTAACCATAAAAGACGGTTCGGGCTTCCCCAAACTCATTAATGATGAGGAGGTAATCCAATTATTGCTCGTCAAAGGCGCGGAGGAAGCGGAGGCACGGGACTATAGCGTCTCCGGTTGCGCCGAGTGCCGGATGCCAAACCGTGATACATACACTTCTCCGAACGCCTACATTAATTTTCCGGCCGCGCTTGAGATGGTCTTCTACGACGGCAAGATGCTCAAGTATGGGGACGAAATTATCGGTCTGCGCACCGGTGATATCAGCGAATTTGATACGTATGACAAGTTCTTCGACGCTTATCTGAAGCAGCAGGAGTACTTTCTGCATCACGCCTTTCTTCAGCAGCGCGAAATCATACGCCTGCGCGCTTTGCACTTTGCTACTCCGCTTGGTTCCGCACTGCACGCGCTGTGTCGCAAGTCTTGTATTGACCTGCATCAGCCGCAGATACCCGGTGGAATCGACCTCGGATACTTTGAATTTATGGGCTACGGCACGGTAATCGATTCTCTTTCGGCGATTCGCAAAAACGTTTACGAGGAAAAGCGATTTACACTCGCGGAGCTGAAAGAAGCAATGATGCATGATTTCGAGGGCTACGAGGCCATCCGTCAACTGCAGATGCACGCGCCCCGTTTTGGCAATAACGACCCTTACGCCGATGAAACGGGCAAGCTACTTGACCTTATTACTCAAGAGTTTAGCGCCGCAAACAGCCCCCAACTCGGCGTGCGTATGGACTTGCGCCTTGTGCCCTTTACTTCACATATTCCGTTCGGAAAAGTAGTCAGTGCAAGTCCTAACGGACGTCGCGCCTACAGTCCGCTCTCGGACGGTTCGAGTCCGACGCAGGGCGCTGACGAATTTGGACCTACGGCAGTGCTGCTTTCAAACTTTAAGACCAAAAACTATCATCGTCCTGAACATGCGGCACGGCTGTTGAACGTAAAACTCAGTCCTTCATGTGTTCACGGAGACGCGGGCAGCGAAAAACTTGTGTATTATATCAAATCCTGGCGTGATTTGCAGCTTTGGCACATACAGTTTAACGTTGTAAACAGCTCGACTTTAGTCGAAGCGCAACATCATCCGGATGATTATCGCTCATTATTAGTACGCATAGCCGGTTATAGCGCCTATTTTACCGATTTGTCGAAAGACCTGCAAGATGATATCATCGCAAGAACGGAACATGCGGCATGGTAATAGCGGTGTTATTACAAATATCCAGCAATACTCATTGCATGACGGGCCCGGCATACGTACAACAGTGTTTATGAAGGGATGTCCGCTACGCTGCCGATGGTGCTGCAATCCGGAGACACAAACCCCGGAACTCGAATTATCGTACGCCGTGAATAAGTGTATAGGCAAAACCGCCTGCGGATGGTGCGAAAACGTTTGTCCGTCGAAAGCAATTAGCTTTTTTAGCAAAAATTCTTCGGATTCGTTAAATGATGAAAGCAATAAATCTAAAAATATTTCTGATTTTTTGGTGGATACTGCTTCGGATGAAAAAGCTACGGCGATTATAAACAGAACGTGTTGTACGAGATGTTTTCGTTGTGTAGATATTTGTCCATCGCGTGCATTGCGTCGTGAAGGACGGGAGGTTACAGTAGCCGAAGTTCTTGCGACCGTCGAGGAACAATCAGTCTTTTACCGCTATGGTGGAGGAGGTTTAACGCTTAGCGGAGGCGAACCGCTTCATCAGCCTGACTTCCTTTTTGCCTTGCTCGAAGAAGCCCGCCGCCGCAATCTCAACACAGCTATGGAAACCTGCGGTTACGCTCCCTATCAAGTCTTGGAACGTGCCGCACAATCCCTCGACGCGCTCTTCTTCGACATAAAATCCCTCGACGACAGGAAACACCGCGCATTCACCGGAGTATCAAACCGCATTATCCTGCAAAACTTCACCCGACTTCGTCGCGAATTTCCACAGCTTCAAATTACCGTCCGCACGCCCGTAGTCAAAGGCTTCAACGACAAAACCTCCGAGCAGTCATCAATCCGCTCGTACTGTTTACCTCATCCCTACACTACGTTTGAAGCCCTCACTTACCATCGCTTCGGCGAACCTAAATACCAACTCCTGGGAAGAAGATATTCAGTGAATAACGAATAGTGAATAGTGAATAAAATTCAGTGAATAGTGAATAACGAATAGTGAATAATGAATAAAAAATTAGTTTTATTAAATGAATCGCGTATGCGTCCAACAGAAGAACGAAGCAATCTCTTCGCTATCAGATTGCTTCGCTGCGCTCGCAATGACGGGTCGAAAGCACGTTACATCATCAGAATAAAAAAACGGTTTTTAATAATTTACCATTCCGGTAAACGGTCTTTGATAGTTTGTTTGGGTTTTTATCATGATGGTAAACGGAGTTTTCAGGCTCAGAACTGCGTTTACCATCACGTGCAACGGAGTTTTTTGACTTTTTGGAGTATTTACCATCGCGTGCAACGGAGTTTTTTGGCTTTTTGGAGTCTTTACCATAGTGGTAATTTTGTGGAAAGGTAATTGTTAATAAATTACTGCCGTTGGAAATTAATCAGAATTATACTGAGAAGAGTTGGCTGGGATGGGATATAAATCAAAAATGTTTTGGGGTTGATTGGGTGGGTTGAACGATGGTAGAAATATGTTTTAGGGTGGAAATGGTGGCTAAGGGTTGCTGTAAGATGCTAAATGAGGAAGTTTTGTGAAAAAAGCGGAGGGTTGAAATATACCATAAAGATGGTATTTTGGGGTGGTTGACAAAGCTGTACTTTTGTGGCGTGAAAAATCACAAGAATGAAGGCGTCGAATGGAAGATTTTTTGTTGATGACGATTAGCGCCGTTTAGGGAATTGACCTGAAACTTCGACTTTCTGGGCTTGTAGATTCATATTTTATTATAAACTAAAAGAGTACCCCTCTTGTCCGACTGCAATTGGTTTTGAGGGATACTCTTACTAAAAACATCTTTTTTAGCATGACAAAAGTACTGTATTTTATTCTAAAACGCAAATTGTTATTGTGTTTTTTTGTAAGCTTGCTTACTGCGGGTTTCGCGTATTCTTCGGAAAAAGCCACCCAGACGACGTCGAACGCCGTATCTTCTACTGAAAATACCGCGCCGACTACTGCATCCAACGAAAGAATCGAAGCAAAATCCGCTTCGACGACATCGTCCGATGCAAGCATCAACCTGAAGCCTTCATCAACCGATGAAAGCGACGGCAGCATCGACCTGAAGCCAGATTCAACCGAGGCAGGACAACGGCAGCATTATCCAAAAATCCAGTCCAACCAGCGTGGTCGTCGGAATAATCTGCCAAAACCTTCATCAACCGGTGAAAGCGACGGCAGCATCGACCTGAAGCCTTCATCAACCGCTCAGGATGACGGTAAAACATCCGCAAAAACCTTGCGCGGCGCAGTCTCCGACGGAAGAACAAACGAGCCGATTGCGGGGGCGGCCGTGTGGGTCAAAAACGACGGCTCAAGCAAGGGAACCGTTACCGATGCGAACGGTCAGTTTGAAATCAAGTTCGGTTCACTGCCGGTTACTTTGTCCGTCAGTTACATTGGGTACAAAACCCAGGAGATTGAACTCTACGAATTGCCCGAAAGTACGATTGCTATTACGTTGTCCGAAGGAACAAACCTTTTGGACGAGGTAGTCGTCGTGGGCTACGGTGTACAAAAGAAAATCAACGTCGTGGGTGCGGTAACATCCTTGCGCGGAGAGGAATTACGGGCGATTCCCGCGACGTCCACCACTACAGCGCTATCCGGACGACTGCCGGGCGTCGTGGTGATTCAACAAAACGGCGAGCCGGGCAATTTAGGGGCGCGGTTGCTTGTCCGAGGACGCTCAACGCTCGGTGGAGACGCCAATACAGGGCCTCTCATCGTCATTGACGGCATTTTAGGGCGGTCGATTGACGAAATTGATCCTAATGACATCGCTTCACTGTCGGTGTTGAAGGATGCTTCGGCAGCGATTTACGGCGCACAGGCTGCGAATGGCGTTATTTTGATTACAACCAGGAGTGGGAAGTCGGGTAAACCGCGTCTAAATTACAATTTCTATCAAGGATTTATGACGCCGACGGTCATTCCGCAAGTTTGCGACGCCGCCGAGTATGCAACCATGCTCTCGGAGTATCAAACAGCGATCGGACAGACCCTCACTTACGACGCGCGGGACATCGAACTCTTTCGCAGCGGCGCCGACCCATGGGAACATCCAAACACAGACTGGTACAGCGCACTCATCCGTAAATGGACGACTACGTCAAGACATAACCTGAGTATCGACGGTGGTTTCGGCGACCTTACATACTTTGTCTCGCTGGGCTACAAAAACGACGAGGCAATGTATGAACAATCGTCCACAAGCTACGATCAATACAACGTCAGGGCAAAGGTTGACATCCCGATTAACGAGTGGTTGAAGGCCGGCGTAGATCTTACAGGCTTCCAAACTCATCGGGAGTATCCGTACCGCAGTTCCGCGCAGATAGTAACGAGCGCGACGAGACTTGTGCCTACAAGCCTGGCGTTTTGGCCGACCGGCGAGCCTGGTCCGGACGTTGAATACGGCGATAATCCTGTGGTTACGTCAACTTTTGCCGGCGGCAAGAACGATCAACATACCTACAGGGTGCAAAATACGTTCAAAGTCAGCATCACACCTCCGTTTGTCAAAGGACTTGCGTTGAACGCGAGCTACGACTATGATATAAACAATTTTTATCGAAAGAGGTTCTTCCAACCCTGGACATTGTACTTTCCGAACTGGAATCAGGCCACGCGCGACCCGAATACTGGCTTCGTTACAGCGATGCCCCTCACGCCAACACTTCGCAGTCCGCAGGAAGTAGATGCGCCGCAGAACACCGAAGACTATCAACGGACGGTTAATCAAACGTTTAACGTAAACTTGACGTATTCACGGACTTTTGGAAGCCATGATGTTACGGCTTACGCCGGATTTGAGCAATATGCCACGAACTACAACGACTTCCTCGGATACCGCACGGGTTTTATCTCGGATCAGGTGCAGATAATGAATGCCGGCGCGAATTTAAACAAGAATACCACCGGCACCGCCAGCCTTTACGCGCGAAAATCATATATCGGCAGGCTGACCTACTCGTTCCAGGGCAAATATCTTGCGGAAGCGCTGTTTCGCGCCGACGGTTCACTGAAATTTCCTCCGAACAAGCGCTGGGGTTATTTTCCCGGCGTCCTTGCGGGCTGGCGAGCATCCGAAGAAACCGTCTGGAAAGAACATTTAGCCGTAATAAACGACTTCAAGCTGAAGGTTTCGTACGGAAAGATGGGAATGGACCCGGGCGCATCCTATCAATATCTGAACAAGTTCGGAACGTCGTCAGGGATGGTTTTCGGAACGGGTACGGACGTCGAAACGGTCATAGGTCCACCGACCGTAGCGAACCCTGACATCACCTGGGAGACGCAAACAACGCGCAATCTGGGCTTTGAGTCGAACATACTTAACAGTCTGTTTTATCTAAACTTCGATTACTTCTATAATGTACGCGATAATATCCTTGCCGCAAGGAATGCGTCCGTTCCGGCGTTCACGGGACTGTCTCTGCCGAGCGAAAACCTCGCCCGCGTCGATAATCATGGCGTGGAAATCGAAGCAGGACTGCGTAAAACCATCAAGAAAGACCTGTACGTGGAGTTGGGAGGAAATTTCAGCTTCAATCGAAACGAGGTTGTGTTTCAGGATGAGCCTGAACGGGTCGTTCCATGGCAGGTTACGACCGGTCATCCCTATGGAACGAAGCTGATGTATGAGTCCATCGGCGTTTTCAGGGATGCAGAGCATGTAAATTCTTACGCTCACTGGAACGGAGCGCAGGAAGGAGACCTTATCTTTCGCGACGTCAACGGAGACGGAGCAATCAACGCGGAGGACAGGATATTGGTTGATAATACGGATGCGCCGGAGATTTTTTACGGATTTAATGTAAATATCTCTTACAAAAACTTCACGCTTTCGACCCTTTTTCAAGGACAGGGAAAATACCTCAAACAGACAGTAACCGAAGGCAACCGCGGAGTCGCCGGCAACTACTTCAAATGGTGGTACACGGACAGATGGACGCCCGACAACCGCGATACGGAGGTCGCAAGAGCCTGGACACGCGGCGGACAGTACTGGGAATACGGCTCAAACATGAATACCTACTTTCTCGACAACACCGCTTACCTGCGACTGAAAAATGTAGTGTTGACATACGACGTTCCCGCTCGATACTACCGTTCGACAGGTATTACCAAAGCAAGCATCAACCTGTCAGGCAACAACCTGGCGTTGATTTACAGCGCGACGGATAAATTCGACCCTGAGACCAGCGGCGCGGAAGTTTATCCGACCATGAAGACTTTTGCAATCGGCGCTAACATAACATTTTAGTTCAACATAAATTTTTAATTTAACGATATGAAAAAGATTATATATATCATCATTTCAGCAGTCGTAGCAGCGGCTACATCCTGTACAGACGTGCTCGATCAAAAAGCGGTGGATTCATTCAACGAAGACATCGTCTTTTCGGACATCAAATTAGTGAACGCCTACCTTGGATCGTGCTACAGGCGAATGGGAGGCGCAGGCGACGACGGAGTACTCGGCATGCACCGAGACATGCTCGGCTCGCAAACCGAACACACTTACGCGCCCTTTCGCCCCGGCTCGTATGTTTTCGTAAAAGGAACGTTAAGTCCCGACAACCTGGGGTTTTTCTCCGCAGCAATCGGCGGGGAATGGTTATATTGGGATAATTTGTATGCCAACATCCAAAACCTCAATACAATCATAGATAAAGTAGATAACACGCCCGTGGCAAACGTTGCAGAAGAATCTCTGCGTACACAAATCAAAGGCGAAGCGTATTTTATCCGCGCGTTTATGTATTTGCATCTTTTACAGCTTCACGGAGGAGTGGTTTTGGTTGATAAACCGTTTTCGTTGAATCAGGACTTCAGTGTATTCACCCGATCGTCCATTGCGGACACAAAAGACTTCATATTGAGCGATATTTCTCAAGCTATAGCCCTGATACCGGCCGAGATAGAGCAGGGACACGGAAGTAGAGCCGCCGCCGCTGCATTGAAATCACGGCTGCTGACTTTTTGCTCCAGCGAACTGCCCAACGGAGGCTACGAATCAGGCAATACATTAGTTTCATTCCCCGCCGGAAGCCGCACAGCGCTCCTGGAAGCCGCACGCGACGCAGCAAAAGACTTGATTGACGGAAAATACGGCGCTTTCGCCCTCGTTGGAAACATCTCCGAGCCTGTTTTACCGCTCACCGAAGCACAGATTTTGGAGTATGCCGACGTTTATTTCAACATCTTCAACCAGCATGGCGCCTGGAACACCGAAACAATCTGGGCTATACAGTATGCGCAGACCGACAGCAAAATAAATAACGCCAACCGATGGAACGGACCGAACGGCTACCATAATTCGGGCAACAGTCAGCCGTCCGAACAGTCGGTAAGGACTTACGAAATGGCGGACGGCACGCCGTTTGTCTGGGACGCCGTTAACCCCGGAAATGATACCTTGCGGCGAGCTACAGCTGAACAATTGGCCGTCAATCCGACCTTAAATCCCTACAACGGTCGCGAACCTCGTTTTTACGGCACTTTATTGTTTCACGGCGCGCCCTGGCAGGAACGCCCCGCCGACGCAAAACATTTAGACCCGTATAACAAGATTCAGACCGGACACTTCTACAATCTCGACGGCACAATACGACAATTCGGCGTAGATACACGCAACTCCGAAATCGAAGACTGGAACGGTACTTATACCGGTTATTATCTGAAGAAGTTTATGGATCCGGACGTCGAAGGACAGTATTACCGCAACACCAATCATTGGGTCGAACTCCGCTACGCCGAAATCCTGCTCAACTATGCCGAAGCCCTGATTGAACTCGGCGACGCCAACAGCATCACCGAAGGACTGAAAGCGTTGAATCAAGTGCGCAACCGCGCCGGTTTACCCGGTCGCATTACATCATCACAAGCCGAAGCGAGAGTTTTCCTGCGTCACGAGCGAGATATTGAGTTCTTTGGCGAAGGACATCACTTTTGGGATGTACGTCGATGGAAAACCGCTTCCGGACTGATAGAAAAGACCGTCGTTCTACCCTCGAAAAACGATTTCTACGGAATCAAAATCAAAGAGTTTGTCAACGGCGACATGGAATGGTTGCTCGACTACAAAAACAGAGTTGACGACCGTTCCTGGGGAGGCGATCACTTCTACTGGCTACCAATCCCCCGCGCCGAAATCAACAAAGCCCCGCAACTGCAACAAAACCCCGGATATAAATAATGTATATACAGAACAAATCACCACGTCGTTATCAAACAACGGCGTGTTATCAGTATTAATCTAAAAGAAATTAAATCAGTTATGTCTATTTTTAATTTTAATCAACGAAGCAAACGACTTCTATTAATGGTACTCCTGACCGTTGTTATATTCAATACAGGTTTTACAATGCTTGCCTTGGCGCAACAAGACCGGATTGTAACAGGCCGGATTACCGACAACGCCGGCGTTCCTCTCCCCGGAAGCAGCGTATGGATTAAAGAAACCGCTACAGGAACGGCAACAGATGCGGATGGCAATTATGTCATCAAGATAAGCGACGATTTGCAAAATCCTATACTTGTAGCTTCATTTATTGGCTATAATAAGGTCGAAGAAGTTGTCAACAACCGTACGTCTATTGACTTTATCCTGTCGGAATCGTTTGAACAAATCGAAGACGTCGTCGTCGTAGGTTACGGAGTGCAAAAGAGGGCGAGCGTTGTCGGTTCCATATCTACAATTAAGCCTGCGCAGTTAAGATTGCCGACCGGACAGATTTCTACAGCTCTTGCAGGTCAGTTGGCAGGGGTCATTTCTATCCAGCGATCGGGTGAACCGGGCGAGAGTGCACAGTTTTGGATACGGGGAGTAAGTACGACCAACAGCGCTTCCAACAAACCGCTTGTATTGGTGGACGGCATTGAACGGGACTTGGATCTGGTGGATGTGGAAGACATCGAAACCTTTTCGGTGCTTAAAGATGCCACGGCGACCGCTATTTACGGTGTACGCGGCGCTAACGGAGTACTTTTGATTACCACGCGGAGCGGTGAACAGGGACCGGCTAAAGTTACCATACGCGCCGAGTCAGGGATGACTTCCCCGACCATGCTTCCGACGATGGCTGACGCCGTACAATACGCAACATTCTACAATGAAGCGTACAGTTATACTTCGGATGGAGGAAAACATCTGTTCGACGAAGCGACTATAGCCAAGATACGCTCCGGCGAAGACCCCGATCTTTATCCCAATGTCAACTGGGTAAAAGAAATGTTTAAACCTGCGGCTTTTAATCAGCGCGTAAATACCAGCATCAGCGGAGGAGGAAACATTGCGCGATATTTTGTATCAGGCTCTTATTACCACGAAGGCAGTATTTACACTGAAGACAATACCCAACGCTACAACACTTCAATTGACTATGACAAATTTAATTTTCGTTCCAATGTGGACTTGAACCTGACGCCCACAACTATTGTGAATGTCAATCTGTCGAATATCTACGAAACGCGCGTATCTCCCAACAGTGAAAAGGAAGATATCTGGTCGAGAGCATTTACTTATGCGCCCGGACTGGTTCCGGCCATTTATTCCGACGGCTCTCTTTCGGCGTATCCCGGTGGCGGACAGAGTCCGTACAACTTGCTTACACAGGATGGTTTCAAAAACGAATACTGGAATAATGCACAAGCTCTCTTAGGATTGAAACAGGATTTAGGCGGACTAATAAAAGGACTTGAAGGCAACATCAAATTTTCGTGGGATATGGTTACCGGACAGGCAGTCAATTACTCAAGAACACCAAATACTTTTTATGCTTACGGGCGCGATGCTGAAGGCAATCTGCTATTTAATCCCGTTGTGTCGAACGGTTCGGAAACATTGGGTTACGGCAAAAGCTCTTCCGGAAGGAAAATCTTTTATTTAGAAGGATCATTGACTTATTCCCGTCTTTTTGGCATTCACCGGATAGGCGCATTGTTCCTTTACAATCAGAAATCGCTAAGGTATGTTCAGGCGGCGGATATTGACCACTCCGTACCCTATCGCAATCAAGGTATTGCAGGACGTGTAACTTACGGATTCGACGACCGTTATTTCGTTGAAAGTAATTTTGGATACAACGGTTCGGAGAATTTCAGTCCCGGACAACGTTTCGGATTCTTTCCCTCCGTTGCGCTGGGCTGGTTGATTTCAAGCGAAGAGTTTTTTCAATCCCTCACTCCTGCAATCAGCAAATTAAAGGTCAGGGGGTCTTACGGTTTGGTCGGTAATGATCAAATCGGACAAGACACGCGGTTTATTTACCACGACGCGTTCAATCTCAATGTCGCTAATGCCTATTCTTTGGGACAACAGTCCACCGCAAAAACAGGAGCTAAAATCAGTACCTACGGAAGTCCCAATGTGTCGTGGGAAAAATCTAACAAGTTAGATATAGGAGTAGAATTATCGCTGTGGAATCAAATCAACATACAAGCCGACTATTTCCGTGATTACCGTACAGGCATTTTTCTTCAACGAAGTGATTTAACGTATGTGGCAGGTATCGCTACTTTGCCTTACGTCAACATCGGCGAAGTGTTGAACCGCGGCGCAGAGCTGCAGTTGGAATCTTTCCATACCGTCGGCAATGTTCAGGTGAACATCAGAGGCAACTTTACTTACAATCGCAATAAAATAATTAAAAACGCACAGCCAACTCCGGAATATCCCTATATGAGTAAGATAGGACTTCCTGTAGATCAACAAACAGGTTATGTTGCTTTAGGATTATTTGCTTCTCAGGAAGAGATTGACCAAAGTCCGCCACAATACGGAACGTTGCGCACAGGAGATATTAAATACAAGGATATCAACGGAGACGGCGTTATTAATTCATACGATCAGGTGCCTATAGGACGTACATGGGTGCCGGAAATCACTTATGGCTGGGGAGCTTCATTTCAATGGAACAGCTTTGATCTTTCGTTCTTGTTTCAGGGAGTTGAAAATACAACCATGTTCTTGAGCGGAACTGCTTTCAGAACATTCTCAGGAGCGGGCGAAGCAACTTCGGGCTTTTATGAAGATGTGTATAACAACGCATGGAGACTGGACAATCCCGATCCGAACGCCAAATACCCCCGTGCAACAATCGGCACTAACACTAACAATAATCAGACCTCTACATTCTGGCAAAGAGATATTAGTTATATGAGATTGAAAAATGCCGCCATCGGATATACCGTACCCAAGAGTCTTACTAAAAATGCACATATCCAAAGCCTGCACTTTTATCTTTCAGGCGTAAATCTGCTCACCTTCTCAGGCTTCAATCTGTTTGATCCTGAAATTGACAATCAGCAGGGTTCTAAATATCCGCCCAACAGAATTATTAATATTGGTCTCAATCTAAACTTTTAAAATTACAGTAAAGATGAAAACAAGTTTTATTATTATTATTCGCAATCAGTTGCTTGTTGCAATGGCTTGCCTGTTTATGGCAGCGTGCGATTCATTTCTTGATCAGCAACCGCTTGATCAACCTACAACTACAGAAGATATTTTCAAAAGCAGAGTTAATTCCGAGAAATATCTTTTTCAATGTTACAGTTACATACCGGATTATTGGTTGCTTAGCGCCGCAAGCGGTTATCCGTGGAGCGCCGCTTCAGACGAGGCGGATGTATCCTGGCCTCATGAGGTACATAAAATGAATGACGGGTCATGGAATCCGAACGATGTACCTTATGGCAAATGGCAAAATACCTATCAAGGATTTCGGGATATTAATTATTTCCTGAAAAACATTGATATGTGTAAGGAATTAAGCTCTGAAGAAATAGCTCAATACAAAGCTGAAGTACGTTTTGTAAGGGCTTTGCTCTACACCAATCTTATCAGAACTTACGGACCTGTTGCCGTCGTGCACGATGACCTGTTGGAACTTGACAAGGAACATCTTATCGGCAGAAATACGTTCGAATACTGTGTAGATTACGTATCCGGCGAACTGACGGAAATAGCCGGCATTTTATATCCTTCGCAAAACAACACCAATCTCGGCAGACCTGTAAGCGGCGCTGCTCTCGCCCTGAAAGCAGTCTTGCTCAATTTTGCGGCAAGTCAGTTATTTAATACAAATACATCTATTTATGCCGAATGGAAAAGCAATATCACCGGCGAAACACTGATGCCCGTCTCCTACAGCGAACAAAAATGGAGAAATGCTGCTACGGCGGCAAAATCCGTTATCGACTTGGGGATATATAATTTGTACAAAGTTTATGATCAAAGCAACAACATTGATCCCTACGCTTCCATCTATGGAATTCATTACCAGAAATGGAATTCGGAATTGATTTTCGGACGCCACATGACCTTCGGCAGTACCGAAGCGGAGGCAAGAAACTTTGTTTATCGCATTACTCCGAAAGTTTTTACCGGAGGATGGGGCGGACTCAGCGTTTCACAGAAACAGGTAGATGCTTTTGCCATGAATAACGGCAAATATCCAATCACCGGATATAGCGACGGCAGCCCGGAGTGGAACGGTAAAGACGGCAGAAATCCCATCATCGACCAGGCATCAGGTTATTCCGAAACAGGAGCTACTAATTTCCTCCATCCCTGGGACAAGGAAACAATACTTACATATAATATGTATGTAAACCGTGAACCGCGCTTCTACATGAGTATTGTTTATGATAATCTCAAATGGATATATGGCAGTAATCTGGCAAAAAATGCGGTCATTGATTATGGGAAAGACGGGAATTGTTACGAAGCCAGCGGCACCAATCATCCCCTGACAGGATATACGCCCCGAAAGTTCACATTCAGGGAAACCGATCCGAGTTTGGGAAACAGCGGATTTGTCTTCCCCCTGTGGCCTTTGATTCGTCTTGCCGAAATTTATCTGGATTACGTGGAGGCTTTGATTGAATATGACTTTCAAAACCCGGACGTACTAAAATATTGGAACGAACTGCGTGCCAGAGCCGGCGTTCCCAATATAGAAACCGTATATCCCGGCATCGAAAACGACCGGGACAGGTTACGGCTTATGTTGCGACGCGAACGTCAAGTAGAACTGTTCTTCGAGAACAGCCGTTACTTCGATATACGCCGCTGGAAGATAGCCGAAGTAACAAATAACGCCTGTCCGATTTACGGTATGAATATAACCGTAGATGACGGCGCTCCAAACAGTATCGGCAATACTGATTTTTGGAAACGGACGCCCATTTACAGGGGAGTACGCACGTTTCTTCCGAAACATTACCTCTATCCGTTGCATCAAAATGAATTGGACAGAAATAAAGTTATTGAACAATCGTGGGGATGGTAACATTATCATTAATTAATTAAACAAATTAGAACAATGAAGAAAAGTCTTTTTTTAATAATTGCCGGTATCTTGCTGATGTTTACCTCATGCGAAGATAACCGCAGTCAAAATTTCGTTCCCGACAAAGTATATCTTGTAAAAACAGGTCTGCTTGTCGAAGAATCCTTTGATACGGGCGAAAAAGTAATCACCCGGCTTTGGGCTAACAAGAGCGGATTGAATAATATTCCCTGCACGGTAACCTATTCCATAGATGCTGTGGCGCTGGCACAATACAACGCCGAAAATGAGACCGTTCTCGAAGTGCTGCCGGCAGACTGTTATTCCATAACTCAATATACTTTCAGGATTGAAGGCAACGAACAATACGCGAAGTTTCAGATTGAGTACGATCCGACAAGGATTGCGCAGAAATGGGAAGACCTGCACTCAAAAGATCCTGAGTTTTCAAAATATGGGACAACAAATTTTGTTCTTCCTGTAACTATCTCTTCCGACGGAGTTGAAGCGATAGAATCTCAAAAGTCCGTCCTTCTTCAGTTTGAAGTTAACGAGCCGATGATAAGGGCGATAACCGACAACTTTGATGTGATTCGTGTATTTGAGGATGATGATCAGGAAACAATCGAAAGGCAGGTTGAATTTGGCATGAGTTTTGTCAACCGGTGGGATGGCGCAGTCAGCTTGGAAACCGACCGACAGGCATTAAAGTTATTGGTAAATGAGGCGCGAGGCAAGATTCGCTATACCGAAACGCGCTTGAAGTCGAAGACCGCAGGCGACACTGAAGAGTTTTCAAACATCCTGACACATATCGACGGCGTTCTTCCTCCCGCAGACGCTTACACCTTATCCGACAATCTGTCGGTACAAGCAGGTGTGAACACAATAACGGTCGTATGCACCATTAACAAATCAAAACTTCATCCCGGACTGAATATCATTCCTGTAAAACTTACCGGAGTGCCCGAACCTCTGAAAACAGATCCGCAAAAAAACATCTGTTACATACCTGTTCAGTACGTACCCAACCGTTCAAAGATAGCTATCAAGAGTTCGTCGTCGCATCAGAGCGCTGATTACAGCCCTGTGCGTATAGCCGGAGTATTCGACGGCGATTTCGATACATCATGGCGTCCGGGCGTCGGAAGTGCAAGTTATCCCTCCGGAATAGGCAACGACAATCGTCCTGCTATCGTAGTAGATCTCGGCGCTGAGACCGACGTTACGGCAGTAGAGCTATGGACTCGTGGCGACGGGCAACGGCAGGGAAGCCGTACCGAAACCTACAGCGGAGGAGCATACATCCAGAACCTGAAAATCCATGTCAGCTCCGACGATCAATGCTGGGAAGAGGCTAACGGAGAGTTCCTGCTGCAAGGTACTGCATTAATTACCGCAGCCAAAAGCTATTGGGGTAATGCCTTGCTGGATTATAACTGGAAAAACGACAATCCTGACAGCGCTCCCTGTACGCTCACCTTGCCGACAACTGCCAGAGGACGGTATGTGATTATATGGTACGGCGAAAACAAAAGAGCCAATCAGGCTGACATCTGGGAATTGTTCATATACGGTCTTCGACAATAAATTTATTAACGGAAAATATATTTCATCATATTATGGAGTACGATTATACCGATTTTATCCCGATTAATGATTCAGGATAGCTTGAAACGCGGTTTTGCAGTTA